>CAZREP010000034.1:0-34923 GCA_964599035.1 uncultured Terrimonas sp.
GCTTCAGTCATAACTGGCCGGTATGGGAAAGAGTGATCGCCCTGCTGGCAAGCGGACAGTTGGATGTAAAGCCCATTATCGGTGGTGTATGGTCCGTGACCGAATGGCATGAGGCGTTTGAAAAAATGCACAAAGGAGAAGTAGTGAAAAGCGTGCTGAAACCGGTATAAACCATTTCAAATTTCAAATTTGAAATTTCAAATTAGTCTAATGCGCTTACAAAATAAAGTCATCATTATTACCGGCAGTTGTACGGGCATAGGAAAAGCTATTGCCCGGCGTTGTGTGGAAGAAGGTGCCCGTGTGGTGATCCATGGATTGGAGCAGGAGTGGGGTGAAGCGGTTGTGGCGGAGCTGGGTAGCGACAGGGCAGTGCTGCATATAGAAGACATCAGCAGGGAAGGTGCTCCCCGGCGGCTGGTGGATATTGCCATAAGCAGCTTTGGGCAGCTCGATGCTGTAGTCAATAATGCTGCTATTGTGGCATCCTCCAATATACACACTACCGATCCGGATTTCCTGAGAAAAATACTGGAGGTAAATACCATTGCTCCTTTTGCATTGATCAAAGCCGCGTTGCCGCAGCTCCGGAGGCAAAAAGGTGGTGTGCTCAATATCGGATCGGTGAATGCTTTCAGCGGAGAACCCAACCTGATGGCTTACAGCATATCTAAAGGCGCCTTAATGACACTTACGCAAAATTTGGGCGATACGCTTTTCAGGGAAGAAGGTGTAAGAGTGAACCAGATCAACCCCGGCTGGGTGCTTACTGAAAATGAGGCTATCCGTAAGCGTGAGCATGGCCTGGCAGACGACTGGTATAAAGACCTGCCCAATGTATATGCTCCTGCAGGGCGCATTATCTGGCCCGCTGAAATTGCCGCCGCCGCTGTTTATTTTCTGTCTGATGAAAGTGGCCCGATCAGCGGGCAGGTGCTGACGTTGGAGCAATATCCCGTTATCGGCCGCAATCCTCCGAAAGATACTTCCACTATACCGGTGAATGCAAAGCCCGGAGGGGATATTGGAAATGCCAAATAACAAGAACCAAATAAAATCCGAAGCCAGAAGCTCTAAATTCGAAAAGAAAGCACCGAGAACCAAAAGACAAGAACCAAACCTGTCTGCCGGGGCGGATAAATTTTAAATCCGAAGACTAAACCCCGAGTGTTCGGGGCTAAATCCGAAAAGGTGCAGAAAAGGAACTCGCATACCGTATCCTTCTTTGCGCCGCTGCCCCGTGGCGAACGCTGCGTGAAACAGGGGAACAAAGCACCAAGAGCCAAATTACAAGAACCAAATAAATTCCGAAGCAAAAATCCCGAATGTTCGGGACGAAATCCGAACGAATACAATAACAGACTAAAAACCAAAAACTGTGAACTTCCCAAATCCGAAAAGGAAGCACCAAGATACAAATCACGAAATCAGAAATCAACATCCCGCACGTGCGGGAAGAAATCCGAAAAGGGTTTTCAGCAGTGGACTTTGAGCTATTTCACTGACACATACAACTGATAGTCGATCACTCAAATCTGATAGCTATCTGATTGCAATCTCGAATTTTAGATCTCAAATTTCAAATTCTCTCATACCTGCCATCCTTTTACTCGGGTAATACGGGGCCGTAATGTAATTTCTTTCCTATCTGAGATTTATGGGGGAAAAGCACATCGTGTGCGGTTTCGTAACCTTCGGCAGCTACCTTATCGAGCATGCGTTTTTCTTCAGAGCGCCTCACCATATATACCACAAATCCCGCCAGTAAACCGGCAGCTACGGCAACAAGTATTTTATCTGTAGTTTTCATCCTGTATCTTTTTACAAAGATAATCCTGCTAAGCGTATGTTAAGTTAACGGATGTTTAAGATATCAAAAATACCTGTTATTTATACTTCTCCATTTGTCTTCTCCAATAATTACTGGTGCCAGAAAAGGGAAGCGCATCTAAGATAGCTCCCGTATTGCTTTGCCCTGCAACATCTTATAATTCAGCAGGCTTATTCAGGTTGTTGCTTTTGATTGTAAAGACTGCTGAGTTTGCGATATTTTAAGTAAGACTGTATAGCGGTAAATCGCGCGATCATAAATCCTTCTTTCCCATCCAGAAAACCCAGCTTGATAATGTATCCTTTTATAAACGCCCATGCAGGATTTACCCAAAGCTTAAACCGACGGAGGGGTTTTTTCTTATCGTACATTGCTTTTGCCGCAATGGTGCTGAACCGCTCCATTTGCCGGCTATGTTCTTCATAAGACTGATAGGTATAATGCAAAAGATCGCCTTTTAAATGCTTTACAACAGTGTTATCATTCATGATGACCTTATCGTGCGGATTTTGCCCTCCCCATTTCCCCTTTTTTATATCCAGCAGCCGTAGCTTCCTGTCGGGATAGTATGTACCATGCTTTATCCATTTCCCACAGTAAAAATTAAAGCGGTTCATGGTGTATCCGTCTGAAGGAAACCCGTTTTTCTTTTCTGCAAGAATACTTTTTATCAGCTCATTGCTCAGTGCTTCATCGGCGTCGAGACTCAGAGCGTGTGAATGAGAAGCTTTGGAAAGCGCAAAGTTTTTTTGTTCAATATACCCCAGGAAGGGTTGTTCAATAAGCACCACCTGGTAGGATCGGCATATTTCCCTGGTTTTATCGGTTGACAAAGAGTCAACTACGATAATTTCATCAGCTACTCCCTGGAGTGATTGCAGGCAACGGTCAATTTTTTTTTCCTCATTAAAGGTAATAATGGTTGCCGAAAGTTTTGTCATAGCGGTGGCTTTATCGGATAATTTGATTCAACATGCTGATTGAAATAGGGTTTGTTTTTTAGCGGTCCTCTATATTTTTCTATGCCACCAATGCACGAATCGTTATGCATCCTGCTGATTGCCTGTATCCTCACCGTTTCATTTTCTTAACTCTGTTATTGTTCCGTCATCATTCCAGCGTATTACGGCTGAGGGTTGAGCAGTGGTTGTGTCATTCTGCCTGTATCGTACCACATAATCAACTCCTGAAATTATTGCAGGGGCTATAGCATTGAAAAAAGCGGGAGCCGGTTGCCCTGAAATATTAGCAGAGGTGGATACCAGTGGCTTTTTCAGCCGTTTGATCAGGTGCCGACAAAATTCGTCTTTCACGATCCTTATGGCGATACTGCCATCCGGTGCAATTAAATTATCTGCTATTCCTATAGCCCCTTTATAAATTACCGTAGTGGGCCTGGTAGTCTCATCCAGGTAATCAAATACGCTCAGGTCGGGTTGTGCCACATATCTGATCACGTCTCTTTCTTCCGCGAGCAGAACGATCATAGATTTGGACGCTTCCCTTTGTTTTAGCCGGTAAATTTTTTGTACAGCCCGGGGATTGGTGGCATCGCAGCCCAGACCCCAAACCGTATCTGTAGGGTATAGGATGATCCCTCCTGACTGTAGGGTCGGCAAACATTGCTCTACGTCTGTAGTAAAATCCATGCTGCAAAAATAGTAAGGCTTTGCAAAGCAAACTGATTAAGTTTGCAAAAAAACAGTACAGCATGACAGACTTACAAGATCTAATCACCAAAGCCTGGCAAAACAGGGAATTATTGAAAGATGAAGTGTATATTGAAGCAGTAAAGTCGGTAATTGAGGATATTGATAAAGGAAGGCTGCGTACCGCATCTCCCTCCGAAAATGGTTGGGTGGTGAATGAATGGGTGAAGCAGGCCATCCTGATGTATTTTGCCATACAAACGATGCAAACCTGGCACATTGAGCCTTTTGAGTTTCATGATAAGATGCTGTTGAAAAATGGCTACCGCGAACTGGGTGTACGCGCGGTACCGCATGCGGTAGCGAGGTATGGCGCATACATTGCACGTAACGTGGTGTTAATGCCCTCTTATGTAAATATAGGTGCTTACGTTGATGAAGGTACCATGGTAGATACCTGGGCTACAGTGGGGAGTTGCGCACAGATAGGAAAAAACGTGCACCTGAGTGGTGGTGTAGGCATTGGCGGAGTGCTGGAGCCCCTGCAGGCAAGCCCGGTGATTATTGAGGATGGCTGTTTTATCGGCAGTCGTTGCATTGTGGTAGAAGGCGTGCTGGTAGAGAAAGAAGCCGTATTGGGAGCAAATGTGGTGCTTACCAAAAGCACCAAAATCATTGATGTGAGCAGAACCGAGCCTGTGGAATATAAAGGCAGGATCCCTTCACGCAGCGTAGTCATTCCCGGTACTTATAATAAAAAATTCCCTGCCGGGGAATATGGTGTAGGCTGTGCGCTGATCATCGGGCAGCGAAAGCCCAGTACGGACCTCAAAACCAGCCTGAACGATGCATTAAGGGATTTTAATGTGAGTGTGTAAAGAAGGCGGGAGGAGAAAGGTGAGAGGTGAGAGGAGAAAGGAGAAAGGAGAAAGAGGTGAAAGGTTTCAGGTTGGCTCATTGCTGAAAGCCTATAGCTGACAGCCCCTTGCTGATTTGTTGATTTCTGATTTCCTGATTTATTTGGTTCTTGCGATTTGGCTTCTTGGTGCTTTGGGGTATGAGGTGTGAGGTTTCAGGTTGCACTGTCATGCAGGGCGGTTGGCATCAAAAAAATTATAGATGAAATGATTATTCGCCTATATTTGCACCCCGTAATTTAATTGCCCGGGTGGCGAAACTGGTAGACGCACTGTCTTCAGGTGGCAGCGTTCGAAAGGATGTGCTGGTTCGAATCCAGTCCCGGGCACTCAACCGCATTTTTAATGCGGTTTTTTCATGCCTTGAAATCACTGCCAGCAAAGGATTGTAGCGTTTTGTCTTTCTTTACGTTTCTTTTAATCTGATGTCTTTTTCACAATTTTTGTACCTCTATTGTACCTCGGGGTACAATAAATATACTTTTTTCATACCTTAGGGTAAACAAACATCAAACAAAGGAAATGAGCGTAATACTAAGAAAGCGTAAAAATGCCGATGGTACGGTATCGCTCCGGTTGGATATATTCCATAATGGACAAAGGAAGATTGAGACGTTAAAGCAACTGCAATTATCAAAGGCAACTACCATAGCCGACCGGGAAGCAAATAAAGAAAGGTTGAAGCAGGCGGAAGCCATAGCCGTTACCAGGGCAGCAGAACTTGAAGCCAACAATTACAACATGGTATCTGATGCAGGCAGAAAAACCATTATTACCGTATGGATGCAAAGCTATGTGGACGGGTACACCAAAAAGGATAAAAGAAATATGCAGGGTGCGCTAAACAGGTTTAGCGATTTCCTGAAAGGAGAAAAGAAAGCCGGGTTAACATTTGGGCAGATCACGCCACTACTGGTTGAAGATTTTATTGGGTATTTACAGGAGCGGAGCGAAGGCGAAGGGGCAAGTTCTTATTACAGCCGGTTTAAAAAAATGGTTAAGCATGCTTACCGCAAGCGACTGATGAAAGAAAATGTATTGGATTTGGTAGAAAGGAAGGTAAAAGGCAAGGCAGAGAAGAAAGATATATTAACGCTGGATGAATTAAAAACCCTTGCAGCCACCGCAACGGAAAGCAAAGAAGTCAGACGGGCATTTCTGTTTAGCTGTGTTACCGGGCTTCGATGGATTGACGTAAATCTTTTAAAGTGGGGAGATATTAACCTGAAAGAAAAAACTATGAATATTTCACAAAGTAAAACAGGTGAGGAAGTGTGGACACCATTAAACGATACCGCTGTAAAGCTCTTAGGAAAGCCCGGAAAGCTGGAAAGTAAAGTATTTGACCTGCCTACTGCCAACGGTGCTAATAAGACGGTTAAAGCATGGGTAAAGCGTGCAGGCATAACCAAAAAGATCACCTGGCATAATGCCCGCCACAGCTTCGGTACAAACCTTATTTACAATGATGTGGACGTATTGACGGCATCAAAGTTATTGGGTCATACCAGCATGAAACATACCCAACGGTATGTAGATGCAGCCAATGAAATGAAACAAAAAGCTACTGATAAAGTAAATATTGAGTTATGATGGAAGTGCAAAATATTGAAACGCTTAATTTGATTCAGTTTCCTTCGGTCAAAGCTCCGGATAGGGTTATTAAAACACCCGTTACAGACGATGAAATAGGACGTACCGTTGATTGTAATATTTACCATCCCAAATACGGTTATAAAGGCAAAATCGTTACAAGAAAGAAGGGTGTGTTGTCCTATTCAAGAGCAGAATATAAAATCAGTTACACAGACCCGGTAACGGGCAATACTATCCTTTGTCAACATGACCTGCAATTGTTATGCTGCGAAGAAGACGGAACATTCACCAACAAGGACGGCATAAAAATGCGATTTATTGACCTGGTAGAACATCAAACAAGACTTGCGGAAAAGAAAAATGATTTTGAAGAAATTTATAAAAGAGAAATTGAAACAAAAGGATTAGAAGGCAAAGAATTTTCGGATGATGTATTTAAGGATGAGTTGATTAATTATTTAGGAAAATTGATTGTTGACTGTAAGAAGGTTGCCGCCTATGACGAAGTAAATGCAGGAGGATCATACATAGAAATTTTATCTGTTGCTGATAGGTTTAAGAATTGGCTTAATACAATAACGATTTTACATAGCGTCCCGTTTATCGGTGAGCTCTTTTCAAAACACCTAACAATTTCAACAAAAATTAAAGAAGCCTATTATTCACTTGTGCCGCAGCCTACCAAAAGTGAAGATGTTCCCCTATACTATAAAGGAAACCTATCATATTTCAATCAACCTTACAGAGCCGGTATTTACGGTGCATACCCACTGATGAAGCAATGGGAAATGGTTGATCGTAAGATGAAAGAAGCTGACGAAGGAAATCAGGGCTTTTCGGAATGGAAAAGGGGAAAAGTGTTCGAAGCGATGAGGGAATATGCGAAAGGATTCCAAATTGGATATAACAATTTTCTAAAAGATATTATTGACAATAAGGATAATTTATCCAATTCCGAAAAAGTTCGATTGCAAAAGATAAAAGACTATGTATTCAATCGTTGGAATAATGAACCCGGTTTTTCAGAAAGCGATGGAAGTAAAACGGGGAATCCTTTTTCAAATTGGTTTGAAGATGGAAAGGAGGGAGGCTATTACTACAGAGCCTGGTATTTAATCCTTGAAAACCATTTAGCATTTGCACCTCTGTTTGAAGGTAAAGCAGCAGGAATAGAACTAAATAATAAAAAGAAAACTCAATTACAATCACCTGAATTAGAGTTACCCGAAAGATTTAATGGAATTAAGGATAAGTTCTATTCAGATAATAATAATAGCCCGTCCAAAATACAGATCGCTGCAATGATAGAACTGCTTTGTACAGACAACTACTTCGGCAAAGCTGCTAAACCCAAAAACGGTAAAAACCCCGTCCCTGTTTGGAAAAGCATAGCAGTAATATACTTTGGTATAGTTATTATCGCTGAATTGGAATCTTCCAAAAAAGGTGATCGTAAAAAGCATATACAACTACTGAAAAAATACGTCAAATAACGGGTAGGCATAAGGGTAAGCATACGTACGCGTACCCCAAATTTCTTTTCTTTGAAACGCTGTATTGGTAAGCATTACATCGTTTTTTCTTTTCGCATACCTCAAAGATTTTCCTTTCTTTCCTTTTCTTTTCGCTTCATCTTTACCACGTTAACAGCAGATAGCGCTATTTGTTTTTTTTCATTTTCAAATTTTATAAAAAAATGGAGCAAAAAAAGATATTAACCTTTCAAGAGGGATGCGAATATATTGGCTATAAGCCGTCTTACGTCTACAAACTGACGATGGCGGGCGTTTTACCTTTCTCAAAGCCGAATGGCAAAAAGATATTCTTTGAGCGCGAAAAGCTGGAAGAATGGATGCTAAGCAATGCCACTCCCGGAAGCCATGAACGGGAAAAGCAGGCAGCCACTTATGTTTCTTCACATTAAAAAACCCCGATACTATGAGGCAACATAATAACGGGGCAGGAAGAATGCAGCCCAAAAATAATGAAAAAAAGCACAACACCGCAGCAACCAGCCGGGATAGCTTTACCGCCTACACCGCAAGCGGTAAGCGGCAAACGGAGGCAGCTACGGCATTAGCGACTATAGCCACTTGGCAGCCCATTACCAGCCGCCGACTGGCAGAGCTTATGCAGGTGGAGCGTTGCCACATTACCCGGTGTCTTTTCGATTTAGTGCAGGCTGGGAAGGTTAGGGTTAGCCATGTGGCTAAATGCCAGGTTACCGGTAAGCGGGTGCAGCACTACTGTTTAACGAGCTGGCAGCCGGAACTTTTCAACAGCTAACGGCGGCGGGATGATAGATAATATTACGCTGATGATGGAAGCAAGCCAGCCACCAGAGGCAATTAAAGCCGGAGGGCAGCCATTTGAGTATAAGGGGCAGACCTACTGCCCTAAATACACCAACAAGCAACTAAGATGCTATGAGGCACAAATAAAAAACCTTCGGCTTTATCTTTATCCTGAACGCATTTATTTGACCAATAGCCTGCATAAATTCTATCACGGGAATAACTACGGAGATTTTTATTTAAGCGAATTACGGGCAGCTATTGAAGCCATAAGCGATGCAACAGGGTACGACTGGGCAAAGGCAGCAATAAAGAAAATGGAATACGCCTGTAACATTTCCAGTAATGGTAGTGCGGTAGCTCAATCACTAATAAGTTATCAGGGACGGGATTATTTACCGATGGCACGGGATGGGAAAGCATACGGTAAAGCATGGGATGCAGCCAAAGTAACACTAAAGGGATACGATAAGCAAATGCAGGTTAAGCTACTGGATAAGCTGCAACTAAATACCCCAATGTTTAGGTGGGAAATAGTAGCAAAATATGAACAACACATACAACGCCTGTTTTCTTGTGATACGGTTACAGCCGGGCAGATGCTCAGCCGGGAAGGATTAAAGATACTTGCCGCCGATGCATGTAAAAAATTTAATGACACACTAAAAAAACAGATCATGAATTTACACTTATTGACAGTTGAGCAACTGAAGATGGTTGCAGTAATGGAAAATGAAGTTTTAAGGGAAGATTTCAAACGACACCACAAACGAACCTATAAGCGATACCGGATAAAGTACCGGGAGTTAATGAACAATAAGACCATTTGCCCGGACGAAAATACCGGGCAGGAAATAGCCCGAAAATTTGATGAATTATTGAGCAATTGAAAAAGGGGCATGTTCAGCTTGTAATATAGTTGAAAACAGGTACCACCTGTGCGTATTTCATTATTCCAAAACCAACACAAAAAACAATGCAAATACTAACATCCATTGACGGCAAACAAAAGTTCATTTACCTGATAGAATTATACAGGGAATTAGGGATAAAAACACCGTACAGGGTATGGATAGGTAAGATACTGGATACAGAAATGGAAAATGTGGACTATTGGCGTGAATATGTGAATAACAAGCCAATGCTGGAAACTGAATTTATCGAAATAGAAACAGCAAAGAAGATTGTTTTAGCAGAAAATACAGAGCGGGCGTTAATTGTTTATGGGCAGATCAGGCAGCAAGCCCCGGTAAAGGAAATGGATTTTATTAAAGGCGGGTTATTTGCTTAACCAAAATGCAAGTAAAACCCACAAAACCCAACTTAGAAACCCATAAAATAGGGCAGAATATGGCACGGAATAAAACATCATTTAAAAAAGGGCAGGGTGGCAGAAAGCCCGGCAAGCCCAACAAGGTAACAACTGATTTAAGGCAATGGATAAGCCATTTTATTGACGATAACAGGGAACAGATCAAACAAGATTGGGAGAAACTGGAAGCAAGGGACAGGGTAATGATGTTTGAAAGGATATTAAAGTATGCCTTGCCAACGCTACAGGCAACTACCCTGGATATTGACTTTGAAAAAATGACGGATCAGCAACTGGATTACATCATTGAGAATCTAAAAAAAGGCGGTAATGAACCGGAGACAAAAGATTGAGTTATTGCAAGGTATAAAGACTGGTAAGGTATCCATTCGGGAAATAAAGCCCCCAACACATAAAGTCTTTTTTATTAAAGGGGATATTTACACCGATAAGGATACCGGAAAACAATACACTAAAGATACCTTACCCAAAGCAAATATTATTCATTTAATTAAGTTTAAAGATTGTCGTTAAATAATAACCTATGACAAGACAGCAAAAAATACAATACCTCAATGATATAAAGGCAGGTAAAACCGCCCGGTTTCCTCTTACCAAACAGGAAACTGAAGCGTTCGGCAGATTAGTAAAAGTAATTAATAACTGTTCACTCAAAGATTTCTGTACTATTGAGGGGTTACGCAGAGCCGGGGCAAAGGAAGCTGATATTAAAGTATGGGTTAGGTTTTTCGGTGAAAGATGGTGCAAAGAGGAATATTACAGGAAATAAAAACTACAGCAAATTGCAGACCCATTCCAGGATGTTGAAGCTATTTTTTTAACCCGCCTGAAAAAATATATCACGGGCTTATCTATTACTATACAAACTGAACGGTAGCCAGTTCCCTGCCAACCTGCTGAACACCCTTTAAAATGCGTTTAGTTTGTGCAGGTGAAGGTTTTTTAATTCCCTTAATGTATTGTGCTAACAGGCTTTGATTAATACCGATGCGCTCGGAAAGGGCCTTTGCATTAATTACTTTATAAAATTCAAAGAAACTGGGTAATTCCAGTTCAAACTGTATTTCATCAATAGTGTATGAAAGCCCTTTATCTTCCGCATACAGGTTTACAGCATCCAGAACATTGGTCTTAAGTTCTTCAAAATTGTTACCCTGTGTACCTATAAAATCTGCCCCAATATTTACAAAAGCGGAATACCCTTTGTCCTCTTTAAGTACCTGTATTTTTATTTTAGGCTTTCTCATCTTTTTGTTGTTTTAATTTTTGCCTGTTTTAAAATTGCGGTAAGCAACCCTTTTTTTACTTCATTTGAGGCATGATAGGGAACAACCAGTTTGCCTTCCTTGCTTTGATGTTCCATAATCATGTGGCTGCCTGTTTGTCTTACCACAAACCAGCCATCTTTTTTAAGCAGTCGTACCAGTTCACTGGATTTCATTTAACACAAATGTAGTATTTTAATCACAAAGGTAATAAATATATTACTTTCAAGTATTAGGTTCTTTTCAGTAGAAAACTAAGCATAATAACAAATCCTGTACCTCTATTGTACCTCAAGATTTTATAAATAAATATAATTAATTGATAGTCAAATTATAATACAAAGTAGTTTTGTTCCAGTCCCGGGCACACAAAAAAGGTTGTAAATATTTTATCTGCAACCCTTTTATTTTTTGTCGATAGTCAGACAGGTTCCCCGCAGCATCTCTTTAACCGGTTATTGGCGCCTTGCCGTTCGGCCGGATTGTAGTGGATATTGGACAAAACAAAAGAATAATATTGCGGGACGGAGTCCCGGAAGAACATAGAAGTAACGAAGTCCGGAGACTTCGTATAGCGGAGACTTCGTATAGCGGTGGTGTTGAAGTTTTTAATTAAATTTTCACCATCTCTCTTATTTAGGTCTGCACAATTCAGTACTATTATTATTTCATGTCGAAAACAGGCTGTTTTTTCGACTTTAAATGTGTTTCATGTCGAAATACCTATCATTTCACCTATTAGAATATCAATTTTTAGCCTGTTTTTCAACATATCCTTTCTTAACCTGCGATCGGCGGATTTACTTTATGTATATTATAGTTTCGATTTATATCCCATTTACTTCGCAATTGGTCGCGAGACTGTGTTTTAAGGCAATTAATGGGTAAAATGCTAATGGCTTACAGTTAGATTGATTAAATTTAAAATAACGGAATACGGCCTTTTTCCTGCTTTAGTTCAATCATTTGGTCCAAACAACCCCGGAATAAGCTATGATTACACATATTTTGCAAAACCAGAAGGAACCTGAACCGCTTGGTGAATGGAAAAAGCAGGTTGGACTCAAACAGGTATTGTCGGGCGGTTCCAAACAGTTCTTAAAAAATGACTTCGGACAAATTATCCTTCAGCAATACGAGGGGGGAGATTTTCTTATTGTTTACGGGATTATGGATTGCCGGCATAATGTGTGGACTTCTATGCTGCCTCGTATGCCGGGATTCAGCTTCTTCACCGCATTAAAAAATAACCTTAAGATCAGGATTGCCGACTTTAAACATATGATCCGCCCGGGCTTTTTCAATTTTACAACCAATGAAGAACCATTAACTGAGTTATATACAAGAAAAAATGAGGAGTATAGTTTTGTTTATATTCACTTCGGTGATTCTTTTGCTTATATGCTGCCGGGCAATGCGATCACTGGTTTGTCTATGGGACCCAATATGATGGCAAGTAATATGTCTTCGATAGTGCAGGAGCTGATGAATGCGCCATACGAAGATTACCTGCTTTACAGTTACTACGAATATAAAGTACGGAAGCTCCTTTTTGAAATCGTCAAGTGGGGAAATACCGGGCAGGACAACGAAAAGTTCACCCATGTGGAGAACTGGATTATCCACTCCCTCGACAATCAAATGAGGTTCAATCCCTCTGAACATAACAGCCTTCATGAAATGTCTGTTAAAACGGGACTTAGCCAGTATAAGTTAAAGACAGGCTTTAAAGTAATATTTGGTATGGGATTGTTTGAACGGCAACTGCATTGGCGAATGGAGCTTGCCAGTAAATTACTTATAGAAACCAACAAACCGGTTAAGGAAATTGCATCTATAGCGGGTTATAGGCGAATAACCAGCTTTATAACCATCTTCCGGAAAAGAACCGGACTCACACCGGGTGACTATCGCATCTATCACTCCCGCAGTGCTTCAACTATTTGAACATCTTTTAGGCTTCGAAGAGTAACTGTTTAACTGTTATAAATTAAGAATTGTTGTCAATTTTACAGTGGCGGCAGGGATATAACAGGATAAGCATCACCCCTCATCTTTAAATATTAATTATGCGACCAAACAAAACGGAAATAGTTATGGAGGTCCTGGTTGCACTGTTTGTTGGTTTATGGACTTATGCCTCTGTGTCGAAGATGATCAATCACGACAAATTTATATCGGTGCTGTATGCGGCGAAGTTATTCGGTAATTATACTGTTTATCTTTCCTGGTTGGTTCCGGCGCTTGAGCTTTTGATAGCTATTTCAATTGTGTTGCCATCCACGAGGTTCGTGGGACTAATGGCTTCTTTGATCTATCTATTGCTGCTGTCTGCATATCTGTTGTATATGATCTTATTTTCCTCCAGTCTTCCCTGCACCTGCGGAGGGTTGATAAGTTCATTTACCTGGTTGCAACATTTTTGGCTCAACTGTATGTTGATGCTCATCACGGTTGTGATCATTATTGTATGTCGGAAAATATATTATCGCATTGCAATACCCTCACAAAAGTTTCGGCCGGAGCAATTGTGGCAGGAATAAGCTGAAAACCTGTATAAAAGAGTAGGCAGTAATTTCTCATCTAAAATGTTTTATATGAAAAAAGGATTATTAGGTTTCATGGCAATTGGAATTGCCATTGGACTAAGTGCATTTAATTCAAATTCATCATCAAAGGAAACGAGCGAATTGTTTTGGTATGAGGTTAATTCTGCCGGAGTAATTGCTGATGCTAATGCTTTGATGTTCAGCGGGCAGGAACAAACAAAGTCTTATGCAGAAATACATTCTCCATGTAGCCCGGGATCAACGATAGATTGCTTACGTGGTTTTACAAACAAAATACCCAACGGATCATTCCCTAACTATCCAGACCCGGGTGAGGATCAGGTTAAAAAGCCTTAATGATCAAAAAGAAGCTGATTTGTATCTCTTACAAAGAAGATGTAAGTCAGCTTCTTTGTTTATCTGAAATTATAAGTACCGGTCTTTCAATTTGAGCTTTTTGTAAAATGATATTATATTGCAATAATTCCTTTGAAAGTAAATCCATGTGTAACCTTTCGTCGAAAACTTCTTTATTAAATTTAATATCAATATTGCAATCCACAGATAACTTGTTGATGAACGGCATGTTGGTGGACTGCTCGATGAGGTATTTTATTCGATGAATAAATTTAGAATAAGGCTGATTTCTCATCAGGGGAGTAGGTGCTATACCTGGGTCAGCAATGCTATGTACCAGCAGGGAGTCTTCCGGGCTCCCACCCTTCGTGCATAATATATGTCTGGTATTGGACTCCTTTAAGACCCAACAATTAACAGGCTTATTCTCTATTTTTACTGAAATAGAGAAATATCTTTTGATGTCTTCCTGCATCAGATTAAACCTGTCACTATAGCGATTTTCGGGTATCTTTAAACTGTAAGAATAGCTATGCTTTCTTACCCAGTCGTCATATAGGGTCATGTCCGTAGGTCTGAAAAATGAATCTGGATTCTTGATGTGAACTTCACAGAGTGACAGCTTGCTGAAATCGTACTTTCCGTTTTGTTCATATGCTTTCCTTACTAGTTCTATTATAGGTACACAGTTATATGCAACTAAAGCTTTGCTATTCTCTATGATTTTGCCATCGGTATATCCTACGTTAAGAGCCGGGTTGCACCTGGATAAATAGGACTGAAACTGGATGAACTGAGATTCGTTTTTGGGGAGGCTATTAATTGGCTCTTTAGCTTCGAGGCTTCTTCCGGACAAATATGCAGTAATTAATTTTCCGGAAATGTTATAATCATTGATAAAGTATTCCAGCATGCCGTACTTGTCTATAATCACGCATGGTACATATCCTCTGTCGGGAAATATTTTATTAAGAACTGCGTCCCCTGCTATTATTGGTACGTTTGGTTTTACCAGCCGGGGCCTCTTTTCAAAAAATTCTTTAGTTTTTGAAACACTTTCCCTGTTAACCATTAGTATCTGAATATTGCCATTAAATTCGGTTTGTAAAGAATCAATTTTTTTAAATAGGGAAGGATAATTTCCGCAAAGAATACTCCAGGAAAAAAGTAGAATCGATCTTCCTTTTAATTCACTGATACAAATTTTACTGTCATTTGAATTTAGAATGCTGGTAAAACAAGTGGCTGATAATTGATCACCCTTTTTAAATAAAGTTTCTCCAGCTTCAGGGGTTTTCTGGGCATAGGATAAATTCGATAAAATGAAAGGTATAAGTATGCCTAGCTTGGATATCATTGCTGTTCGTTAATGTTTTTGGGCAATTTGATGTAATATTGGTATTAGTAATTAGTACCCCGGATTTTGAGTTAAAAAAGGATTTAACTGAAGTTCTGAAAGAGGGATAGGATATAAAATATCTGTTGGATCCCAGTGAGGTGCTTTCAGGTCTTTTAGAGCTGCATTGGCCAGGCCTGATCTTTTTAAATCGAGCCACCGGTGACCCCATTCAACAAATAATTCCGATTTTCTTTCCTGCATTATTGCATTTATTGCTTCATCTCGGTTTGCCGGATTGATTTCTGGTAGTGATGCTCTTTGCCGTATGGTATTTATATCTTTATTTGCGAGCTCAAGGTTTCCTGTTAAGGCGTAGGCTTCTGCTCTTATTAGATATTGTTCTGCTAGGCGTAATATCAACGTATATTCACCATAAGGAGGACCTCCTACACGATTCTTGAATTTATATGGGAAGTAGTAGTTGTTGCCGTCAATTGTGTTTAACCCCACCCACGAATTAAGCCTTAAGTCACCATCCTCAAACGAAGCAATAAATGAGGGGCGAAGCGTATAGCTCGGACGTGTTTGATCGGAAAAGGGTACGAACATGTTTCCTTCCGGGGTATCCTGATATAAATTTACTGGCATAAGCTGCCATATCGCTTCTTTGCTGGAGGAGAGAAATACATTTTTGAGGTCTGTTTCTAATTCATACGCCTGATTGTTAATCACTGCATTGGCGTGACTAAGGGCTTGTTCAGGGTTGCCCGCAAATAGGTATGCTCTTGCAAGTAAGGCGTGAGCAGCATATTTATTTATCCTTACTTTACCTTTGGAGGGATATTCAGGGCTTAATAAGGTAATAGCTTTCTCCAAATCTTTGATAAGTTGGTCATAAATAGCTGAAGTTGCTGTTCTGGGTTGTTTTGAATTGTATTCGAAGTCTGTGCTTACAATGAGGGGGATGTCGCCAAAGAGATTTGTAAGGTAAAAATAATTTAATGATCTTATTACCAATGCCTCTCCACGCAACTGATCCTTCATGTTTGAGGGAATATGACCTGATTCTATTCCTTCCAGTATTTTATTGACATGATAAATGAATGAATAACTCGGCTTCCAAAGCCTTCCATAAATAACTGATTGGTCGCTGGAGGTCAGGCTGTTCTGCGAGAAAACATCAAGTTCAGCGTTACTTGTAGTATTGATAAGTTCATCAGAAGAAAGACTTCCATACAAGGAAAGCCCACCTGCGGGTATGGTATTGTTTTGAGATGACATTTGTGCATACAATCCCGTTAGTGCCGATAGCGTTGCATCTTTGTCATCAAAAAGAGTTTCAGAATATATTTGTGTGGCAGGAGGATTAATATCGATAAATTTTTTGCATGAAACCGAGCAAAAAATTGGCATCATAAAGAAGATTTTATATGAAATACGCATAGACTTACTTTTTTAGAGAGTAAATTGAATACCTGCGACTAATGTCTTTAATGGTGGCAACTGATAAATGCTCTGTGTTTCCGGGTCAAAACCGGAATAGTTCGTTAGTGTGAATATATTTTGACCACTTACGTAAAATTTACAGCTCTTTATTATGCTGCTTTTATTGAAGAGATCCGATATTCTCCAGCTTATCTGGATGTTTCTGCACTTTAAAAAGGAGGCATTGCTGTATATACCATCGGAGACGCTTAAATGCGTTCTTGATGCCAATGCAGCTTCGGAGATGGCATTAACGGAATACTTTTGAACGTTGGTGATATCACCAGGTTTTTGCCATCTTTGTAATACGATTGTTGGCTGATTGGCTGCGGTACCGGGGATATATCCCGATGCCAGTTGACTGAGATAATTTCTGCCAACCTGGTTCCTGAATTCCAAGGAGGCAGATAGTTCAATTGATTTATGCTGAATAGAAGTGCTAAAGCCTCCATAATATTTAGGGTTTGTATGAATCAGTGTACGGTAGTCGGCAGGAGAATAGATGCCATCTCCGTTTACGTCCTCAATTATATAAGTGCCATTAGCGGGGCTTACACCTAAATAATGATAGCGTTTTACTATACCTATGGGTTTTCCGATTTCATATTGGCTGGCATAGCTTGACTCTTCGAGACCAGGGAAGGCTAAAAGTATATTTTTAGGAATAGTAAGGTTAAAGTTGACATTCCAATTCCAATACGTTGATTGTATTATCCGTGACGTGAGATAAAATTCCCATCCGCTGTTTTCCACAAGGGCATCCAGGTTTTTGACAACTCCTGTAAATCCTGTTTGGGTAGGCAACTGGTAGGAGATAAGTTGATTCCGGCTACGATGACGATAGTAAGCTGTTGAAAATAGTACCTTGTCTTTGATCAGCCCGATTTCAGCACCGAATTCAAACTTGTGAGTGGATTCCCAACTAAGATTTGGATTGAATAAAACAGAAGGAAAAAATCCGGGATTTTGCTGATACTGGACAGTATTTGTCCACAGATCATAAAATCTGTAATCGCCTATCTGATCATTGCCCGATGTGCCATAGCTCCCCCGTATCTTTCCAAAGCTGAGAAAGGAGAGATTGTCTTTAATTATATTATAGTCTGAAAATACCCATCCCCCTCCAACAGAAAAGAAGTTTGCGAATCTTTTCCCAGGACCAAATCTGCTTGATCCGTCTTGTCTAATAGAAATGTTTGCCAGATATTTGTTGCTGTGATTATAATTTATTCTGCCGAATATCCCCTGGTATCTGTATTCGCTGGTGTTGTTTACGGACCTTATATTTCCAGCTGCACCGATGGAGTATAACACCTGATCGCTGGTATAGTTTGTTGCGTTTATGCTAATGACGTCTAAGGCTTTCTCCTGCCAGGAACCGCCAGCAAGAAAATCGAATTTTCCAAGTCCTGCCTGAAGCGTATAATTTAGGTGAGGTTCTGCAATCCAGCTTTTTATGCTGCTATTGGCAAACTGAGAAGAGGCTTTTTGCCCGAGTGTTGGATCGAGTGCTGTTTTAGGGATCATTGCTACTTCCTCCGAGTGCAGGAAATTGTAGCCTATATTAGTCTTTACAGAAAAATTTTTAAATATTTCATAACCTGTTGAAAAATTGACCATAAAGTTTTCTGTGGTGGATCTGTTTGTTTTGAGGAATTCAGCGAGCGGGTTAGAGAATCCAAAATCAGAAAAGTTCACTCCTTTATCGGACCATCTTATACTTCCGTCTTCGTTATGGAGCGGGATATTGGGAGGAAGATACATATACCTGCTAAAATCAGTGGGAGGAAGAATGTTTTTATTACTTGAAAAATTGCCGCTAACTGAAAACTTAAATCGGGCGTCCTTTGATTGATGGCCCATATTAAGATGGAAAGACATTCTTTGATTGTAATAAGAATCGGAGTACACGGTCGATTCTTTCTGATATCCTGTTCCAATAAGAAAATTGGTTTGTCCGCTTCCTCCAGATAAAGACAGTTGAGCGTCAGTAGTTTGGGCAGTTCCACCGATTAATCGTTTTTTCAGATCAGTATAAACTGTACTATCCCAAATCAGCACATCCATAGCATTGTATATGTTAGGAGTGAAATTATCATTCTTAAAAGCTTCCTTTCTCATTTCCAGATAGTCTTTTGTTGTAAGCATATCCATCGTTCTGGTTATTCTGGAAAAGCCAGTGTAAAACCGACTGTTGATAGTGAGTCTCCCCGAGCTCCCTTTCTTTGTTGTAATAATGATAATCCCATTTGCTGCCCTGCTCCCATAAATAGCTGTAGCGTCGCCATCTTTTAGCACTTCAATGCTTTCGATATCTGCAGGATTGATCATATTTAGCGGGCTTAGTCCTCCTTCACTTATGGATGTAGGGTTATTGGTAGCTGAAGTAATTATATTCATTGCACCATTCCCCGGTTCAAACGGTACACCGTCTATGATAAACAACGGGTCATTTCTCGACAGGCTCAGATCGAGGGAGCTGCGCCCGCGGATCTCCACTTTAAAGGCTGAACCCGGTACACCGCTGGTTTGGGTAACTACCATACCCGGTACCCTGCCCTGCAAGGCGGCTAACGGATTCGACACCGGCTGCCGTTCTATTTCTTCAGCCGTTACCTTTGTAATATTGCCGGTATTGAGCCTTTGCGTGGTTTGCCCGTATGCCATTACAATCACCTGGTCGAGCTTGCTGACCTTAATCTTTACCGTTATGGTTAGGTATTGTTTTCCGTTTACCGGCACTTCCATCTTTTCGATCTCTGCGCCGGATATTTCCAGTATGGCGGAGCCGTCTATTTCCCGTAGTGCAAATTCGCCTGATTCATCGGTGACGGTTGCTCTGCTACCGTCTTTCAGCCTGATGGTGATACCGGCCATCGGCTCTCCTTCCCTGCTTAGCACACGTCCTCTCAATTCAATAACCGGCAATGCAGGCTGTTGCTGCTTCTTATTGCGGATAATGATTAGCTTATCCTCAATCGTAAAATCAAGAGGCTGGTCTTTAAAAGTTAAACTCAATACCTCAAGCAGGGGGCGGTTGATTACATGCAGCGTAACTGAGCTGGTTTTTTCCATTTGCTCTTTAAGATAAACAAACCGGTAGCCGGTTTGTGCTTCCACTTCTTCTATAAACGACGGAAAAGAAGCCTTGTTAAGAGACAGTGTTATGGATTGCGCATGCACAACCGCTGAAGCCTGTAAGCAGCCGAGCAGTAGAATAAATACGGTTAGCTTCATACGAACCAGGGCTTTAAGAAGAATAAATGGCAAACCTTTCTCTTTGCTATAAACGGTTTGTTCCATAGCTTTGTTTTGTTTGCCTGCCTGCCGCCAGGCAGTTCAGGCAAGGGTTAATGAATGGTATGTAGTCGATTCTAAAACTGCAATCTGGTTGACCCGAACTCCGGTCAGCAGTATCGCAACTACTGCTGACCATTTTTATCCCGGTCTACCCTTTGGGTTCTTCCATAGGAATAAATATCTTAAAACTGTTTAATCGTTTTGCTTACGGTTCAACAAGTATAGTGTCACCCTTTATTTCAAAGCTTACGTGGCCGGTTAGCTGCAAATAATGTAACAGCCTGCTTACCGGAACGTTTCTGTCAATAGTAGCGTTAAAATGCCCGTTTATATTTTCCTTATAAATTACGGTGGCATTGTACCATCGCTGTACCTGGCGCATAATGCTTTTTAAATCCGAATCCCTGAATTTAAAAATGGAATTTTTCCAGGCTGTGACTTCTTCTATCGAAACTGTTTTGTTCAGCCCGAGCTTCTTGTTTGCGTATTGAGCCTGTTGTCCGGGTGTTAATGTTAGCTGGTTCCCGTTTGGGGAAGACACTGTTACACTCCCTTCCAGTAATGTGGAATTGACAGAGGGTTCATCATCGTAGGCATTTATATTAAATTTAGTTCCTGTAACGGTAACCTGCATATCACCAACCTGCACAATAAAAGGCCTTTTATGGTTGTTTTTGCCGGATGCCGCCACTTCAAAATATCCCTCGCCCGTTAGATGCACCAGGCGTTTATCGTCTGTAAACACAGCAGGGTAGCTTAAAGAAGAAGCTGCATTCAGCCATACCCGGGTGCCATCTTCCAGCATAACACTGTACTGCCCTCCTTTGGGAGTGGTAAGGGTATGAATAATTTCATTCTTTACAGCATAGCCGCCCGGCGTGTATTTTATCAATCCATCACTATCTTTCTCCAATCGGGTTGAGTCAGCAGTAATCCATAATAGTCCATCAGGTGCCTTGCCGAGGTCTGTAATATTCCCGGCAACGGTTAGGGTAGCATGATTTCCACCGGGAGGTATGTCGTTTGCAGCTATTGTCGAAACAGCTTCATCCTCAGGCTTGTTATCCTGCCACCGGTAAATTATATATGCTGTCAGCATGAGGAAGAGCGATGCTGCTATAGCAAGTGCTGTTTTGAAATTCATTGTCCGTGTCGGTTTTTCATCCCGTATTCTTTGCCGGAGCGCCTGGTATTCCACTTCAGGTTTGATACGCCGGAGGGCCCGGAGCGACTCCTGTATGTTGCCTTCATCGGTAAGCTCTCCAAACAGGCGCATATTATCATCACTTTTTGCTACCCATACATCCAGTTCGTCATGCTCCTCTTCAGTGAGCTCATTATTAATATATCCTGCTATCAGGTATGCAGCGCGATACGGATCGGGCTCATCCTCAGGAAAAACAGTGTGGTCTCTTGTACTCATGGCTTTAAATTATTCAAACATTCTCATTGCCTTTTCTGTGCCCTGCTATTGCTAAGGAGTACAAAAAGGTGAAAAAGGATGAGTGGAACGAAGGAATTTTTGGATTAATTTACAACATTAAGTGCAGGAATGGCAGCATAATAACAGGAACAAACCTGCGGCGCAGTAAGTCGAGCCCATGCCGCTTGTGTGATTTTACGGTGCTTACCGTAAGCTGCATGGCTTTGGCAGTTTCTGAAACAGATTTCCCTTCTATATATAAAGACTGTAATACACTCCGGCACTGCCGGGGTAATTCTCCCATGGCCTGATGCAGGTGCCTTATCGTTTCGGCAAATACGATGCTTTCGTAAGCTGTTCTTTCAGGGGAGAGTAAAAGAGGATGATCCTCAATTTTCCCTTTCGCTTTTTTAAGCAGGAATTTGGAGCAGCCGTTTTTTACCACGGTATACAGATAGGCTCTTATAGATGCAGCTGTGGTAAACTGATCACGTTGCTGCCAGGTTTGGTAGAAGGCTTCAGAAGCCATCTCCGAAGAAAAGCTTTCGTCACCTGTAAGGCGAATGGCATAAAGACAAAGGGGGCGATAATACGTGTCAAAGAAATACTGCAGCCCGGTTTCATCTCCCTGCTGAAACCGAAGGGCAAAATCTCCCGGGCATGTATAGTTCTTTTCCTGCATCAGAGAATGCCTTTAAAAATAAATAAGCGTGAGTTGCTGCAATAGAAAAGCGTGGAACTCCACTTACCGTCTTGAAGGCCCTCGGAGAGCCCGACCACGAATAAGGGAGCCCACGCCTGAACGTGAGCCCTTGCTTATCATCCCGTGGTCTTTGAAATTTCCGAGGTTTCAAGACGAGACTCCAAGCGAAAGCTTCAAATTAGTTTATGAAGATCCGCAAAGTATAATTCTAAAAATAAAGGTAATAAATAATTTACATAATGATAGTTTATACATACGATACGTATTTTTTAAAATACTCCCGTTGATTATCCGTCTAATTTCCTCTTTATTCATTTTTGCAATGACTAAGGAAGAAAAGAAAACGAAATACCTGGCGCTTAAATCCATGTTTTTAAGCGGACAAGTGCAGCGGATGAAAGATATTGAGAAGATTTATCCTACCATGGTTGCCAAAGATTTGGGTATCAATCATGGGAGATATATCAATAAGCTCTACAAACCACAGGAGTTCTCCATCAGGCATATCATTGTTCTTGCCAATCTTTTGGAGATTGATCCGCAAATAATAATCAAGATCATATTCGCTCAGTTGAACAGTCAAAGAATGCTAAAGAAAAAATAAAGGCTGATACTTTATGGACCCCGTACTGAATAAGGGCTCAATTAAAGTATCAATTTTGGTTGCTTTAAAAAACTGCAGGGCTTTAGATTTTGTTTTTTTACCTTAGTAGCGTCAGACAGTTTTGCTTATGTTAGCGCTTAATTGTCTGTGTTTTCTTTTCCCTTCCCTTGTGAGTTGACATGTTAAACAGCAATATATCATTATTCATCTACCTACATAATGAAAGCAGTAATATGAGAAAGTTGATCATGTGGAATATTATCACCCTTGACGGGTATTTTGAAGGAGATCAAAACTGGGATTTGCCATTTCATAATGTAGTGTGGGGCGAGGAACTCGAAAGGCTGAGCATTGAACAGTTGCATTCTGCAGACTATCTTGTTTTCGGGCGGGTGACTTATGAAGGTATGGCAGCGCACTGGACAAAAGAGAAGGGGGAGATTGCTGAGCTGATGAATAAAATCCCTAAGCTGGTTGTCTCCACAACGTTGAGAACAGCTGATTGGAATAACACGATCCTGATTAAAGAAAATGTATCGGCAGAAGTGAAAAAGCTAAAAGCTGAAAGGGGTAGAGATATGTATGTTTTCGGAAGTGCAAACCTTTCTGAAACGTTTATAAACGATGATCTGTTTGATGAATATCGTATAGGAGTGGCGCCGGTTATGTTAGGCAGTGGGCGACCGCTTTTCAGGCAAGGCCTTCCCCATAGAAATTTATCCCTTCTTTCAGTGCAGCAGATTTCAACAGGGGGAGTGATTTTAAAATACTCGAAATGAAGGGAACAGATCTGTTTACATTTATCTGAAAAGATGAGTCGTTAACTGAAAAAGGACAGCAGGAGCATAACCCCTGCTGTTTGCTTCATTGCTTTATCTTTACGTTAACCGCAATTATTTCAGCTTGGCCACTTCGGCATTGAAATATTCTTTTATAGCTATTACATCAGGCAGGTTGTGATACCAGTTCGATTCATGCTCTATGGAAAACATCCCCCTGAAGTTTTGTCTTTTCAGCTCTGTGAAAACAGCGGGGAAGTCAATTACGCCCTTGCCTACTACGGTATCTGCAGCCTCAGTGTCGTTGAACTTCACAATGTCTTTCAGGTGCGCACCAAAAACATGACCGTTTAATTTTTTGAGGCAATCCACAGGATCCAGCCCGTTGCGCGCCCAATGGCCGATGTCGGCACAGGCACCGATATTGCTGTGCCCCTGTATTGCTGCCAGCACAGAATCGGGCGACCAGTAAGCGCTGGGCCTGGGGTGATCGTGAATGGCTATTTTGATTCCGTATACGCCGCTGAGGCTATCTGCCATATCCCACTGATCTTTTTTGGGCTCAGCTGTGATATAGCTTAAGCCGAATTCCTTTGCCAGCTCAAATGCTTTGATCCATTCGACCTTATCGGCAGGTGAAATTACTCCCATGGCTACAATGCTGATGCCTTTCGACTGTAACAACGCTTTCAGCTTGTTGCGGGTGTCGGCATCCATGCCCGGACCAAAATTGCCTTTCATATCGCCTCCCAGCGGCTGACCAAAAAAGGCCTCGATACTTTTGATACCGGCGCTGTCTACCTTATTGATCGCATCGGTAAAGGAAAACATCCTGAAGGTCCACATTTGTACGCCCAGTGTAAAGCCATCAACGCTACCGCTGTCTGCAGATGTTGTTTGCGTGGAGTCTGCAACTGCGGGCGGAGCACCACCGCCATTACAGGCGCTGAGCGCCGCCAGGCATAACAGGGATAAGAAAAAGCTGTTGATCAGTTTCATTTGTAAGTTTTAAAAAAGTGAATAAAAAATGAGTAAGGATAATTTCCGGCATTCCACATATGTTAACCTGTTATACGGATATATCGTCCTGCAAACGCGGTGGTAATTTACAAATTTGTTTAAAAACAGCCATATATAATTGAATGGACAGGTAACGGAGTGTGTGATAAAAAACCTCATTAAGAATATATTCGGACATTCGTGGCGGCGCATTAAAGAAGATCATGGCTTTTATTATACCGAAAAGCAAACAGATTAAAAATATACCGATGAAAAAAGTGTTTATAGCCTGTATTATCATTTGCGGCATCACCGCTTTTACCCCGAAAAAAATTACATGGGTGGCCATTGGCGATTCGATCACCTACCTGAATGAGCACCCCGGTGAAACCGGCAACCGCGTTACCAAAGGCTATATGACCCGGGTAGCCGAAAAGCTACCTTATGTACGTTATGTTAACCAGGGGCATAATGGATGGACTTCGGGAGGGATCGCTGAAAATTTCGATAAGCTGGGAGTGGTAAAAGCGGATGTATATTCTGTTTTCCTGGGTACCAACGACTGGTGGCAGGGCAGGCCGATAGGCACTTTTGCAGATTATGAACACAATACCGGCAACCAAACCGTATATGGCTCTTTCCGCATCATCATCAACAAGCTTCGCAGCCTCAATGAAGCAGCGGAGATCATTCTGATTACGCCAATGCAGCGTGGTGATTTTGTGTACATTGGCAATATGAATAATAATGCTTACGGCTCTTATAGGGAGAAAAACGGACAGTGGCTCAGCCAGTTTGCGGAAGCCATCCTGCTGATCGGCAAAAAGGAGAAAATACCGGTGGTAGACCTGTTCAACCGAAGCGGTATTACGCAGAAGAATATGGTGAAGTATAAACGCCTGAAGGATCCGCAGACAGGAGAGTATAAAAATTACAGCTATCCCGCGTACATTGATATTCCTTTTGATCCTGCAACGGATGAATATCCCTATCCTGCAGGTGCGGCAGATATGACTTACGACGGGCTGCATCCTTCAGATAAAGGAAATACGGTTATTGCAGGGATGTTGGCTAAGCAGCTTAAAAAATACAGGTAGCCGTGATAAGGCTATTATCATCTCCTGTGTTTTTAGGGTTTTGATTTGCTGATTTTTTATTCTTCTTCCTTTTGCTCGTGCAAAAGGAAGGCAAAAGCCTGCCGGTAAACGATGTAGGGCCGTTTACCGGTGCACTTCGATCATCTGTATTGCTACTGTAAACGCTACTTTAGTTCACTTATCATCAACGACTACGAGTCGGCTGGTGACTTCATTTGCAAAATATATCAAAGTGCTATCGCTGAAGCTACAGTAGTACAAAAGTTTAATCAGGGAACCTACCCGAAATCGGGATGTAATCGATTTCGGGCGGCTTTTTGTGTTACTTTTTTCCGCAAAAAAGTAACAAAGAAGAAAATAGCGGGTTTTGTCCATAAGTCATCCCGCCCTTAGGTGGGACGCTAGAATTCGTAGCATAGAAAGAATATGTGACACCATTAAACAGCAGACCCTGTTCATATGTCATCAGCGGGATACCGGATACCTGCTTTTTGCCGTACCTCATCCATGGTTTCCATCAGTAGCAGCGTATCGGTGTGCGTCATTACCGGACTTTCGGTCAGCCCTTCCCGTAAGCAATCATTCACATGCCTTGCTTCATAGTGGTAGCCAAATCCTTCGGTAGGTTCAACAGGAATGAGTGTTTTGCTATCTGCCCTGCCGGGATAAAATTCAATGGTAGTATCTGGCGTATAAAAGCGATGCGTAAGGCGTATCCTGCCTTTATCGCCGCTGATATCTGCTTCCGTAGCGAGGTGAGTGGAATAAGATGAAAAAAGTTGTGCCATAGCGCCGTTATGATAACGCAGTAAAATGGCGCATTGCTCATCCACACCCGTAGAAGAGGGTGTCATGGCTGCTTCAATATGGGCTGGTTTTCCCAAAGCGGATAAGGCATAAAAGAGATTGTATATACCAATGTCCAGCAGGGTACCACCGCCTAAGTGCGGGCTAAAGATCCGGTCGGCAAACGGCAGAGTAGGAATGAAGCCAAAATTGATCAGCACATTTTTAATTTCACCCAATTGTCCGTTCCCGATCAGCTCCATCATTTTTTGCCAGGGTGGGGTGAATTTAGACCATAATGCCTCCATTAAAAATAAGTGTTGCGCCCTGGCTTCGGTTATCATTGCTTTTGCCTGCCTGCTATTGAGCGCAAATGCCTTTTCACATAATACGGCTTTACCGTTACGCAGACAAAGCAGCGTATGCTCGTAGTGTAGCCCATGAGGGGTGGCAATATATATTACATCAATATCCGGGTTTTGCACCATGTCCTCGTAATTGTCGTACTGCAGTGCTGCAGAGTATGAGGCTGCAAACAATGCGGCGTTGACTTTGCTGCGTGAAGCGATGGCATGCAGGGTGGCATCGTTTACCAGTGTGAGATCAGATGCAAATTTTTGTGCAATACGGCCTGCACCCAGTATGCCCCAACGGATCTTTTTGTTCATATGCTGATGAATATGTTTTTTGGTTTTATGTAAGCGGTTGATGTGCTGAAAGCATTTTTATCTGTGCATACTCGTATACGTTGATGCCGGTTTTGTCTGACCGGGCGGCTGCGAACATGGCTTTGGCTACGTCTGCAGATTCAATGGCGCGGTATTTTTTCATAACAATTGTTTAGCACACACAAACATAGGGAACTTAGGTTAACTTCAGATCTTCTTCTTTCAAGACAAGCCATTTCAGTAAGTTATTTGAAGTCAAATGCATTGTTTTAGTGTGGTTTGGTTAATATTGTGGTGCCATAATCCAAGTAACAATATTAGAATAAGTAATGCCTGATCCGGTAAAAAACAAATTGCTTAATGAGGTGGAACTGCTTTTGCGAATAGCAAATGGGGATGAACAGGCTTTTACTGTATTATATTCGTTTTACCAGCCCCGATTGCTCCGGTATGTCTTCCCGTTTGCGCTTAGTCGCCCATTTGCGGAAGAGATAGTTCAGGAGGTTCTTTTCAAATTATGGATCCGAAGGGAAACCCTGGTAGGTATTCTTTCCCTGGAAAAATACCTGCAACGGATGGCAAAGAATAAATTGCTGGACCATCTGAAAAAGCAGACTACTGAACAACAACACATTCACCGCCTATCCGTTGTGAAGAGTATTACCGCTTATGCAGACGATGACCTACTGTTTAAAGAGTATCACCAGATTGCCTGGGATGCTATTAACAAATTACCTGAAAAGCAGAAAGAGGTGTTCCTGCTACGGCACCGCGGGGACATGACACTGGATGAAATAGCTTCGGCTACAGGTAGTACCAAAGCCGCGGTCCAAAAAAACCTTACCCGTGCTGTTCATTTTATTAAAGACCAGTTACGTTCTCACGGGGTACTGACATTTTCTGCAATATGCTTTATATTTTCTCTTCAATACATAATCCGTACTGCTATCTCATAGGTTTAAGCATTGGTTTCTATTTACATGTATTTGCGTTGTTGATTTTTTTTTAAAAAGATGTCCATATCATCTTTTGACAGGCGTCTTAATAAATGAATAAGTTATATGACAAACCAGGAGCTATTGGAAAAATTTGCGCGTAATACTGCCTCGGAGGAGGAGATCGCGATATTTTGGGAACGGTTAAAAGACCTGCCTCCTCAGGAAGTAACCCTCTTAATTGATCAATACGAAACGTTGCTTTCCGATGAGTCGGACTATGGCCAGGTGGACGAAGCCCTGCTGTTGGAAATGCAACAGCGTGTGGCAAATTGGGAAGGGGCAAAAGAAGTTTCTCTTTTGCGCAGATATTGGGCTGCCGCCGTGGTAGTGTTGCTGCTGATGGTGACTGGTGCTTACCTCTGGTTCCCCAATAGCCGGGAGCAAGCGGTTACAAGCGTTTTCAGGGAAATACCAACAGATATCGAACCTGGTCGGGAGGGTGCCATCCTCATCCTTGCTGATGGTACGCAAGTAGTGCTGGATTCTTTGGGAAATGGCCTTATCGCCACCCAGAATGGCACTCGGGTAGTGCTGCAGGACGGGCAATTGGCCTATGATCCAACGGGGAAGGCGGCGGAAAGCATAGTGTATAACACGATGAGCACCCCAAAGGGCCGCCAGTTTAACCTTCGATTGCCGGACGGAACGCGGGTATGGCTTAATTCGGCCAGCTCGCTGCGGTACCCCACGGCATTTTCCGGAAAGGAACGCCGGGTGGAGATCACCGGCGAGGCATATTTTGAGGTGGTTCGAAACACGAAGCAACCGTTCAGGGTGAGTGTAGCCGGTCAAATGGAAGTTGAGGTATTGGGCACGAGTTTTAATGTAGATGCGTATGAAAATGAGGAAAGGATTAATACAACATTATTGGAAGGTAGTCTAAAGGTGATGGATGGTCAGAATACGCAACCAGGGATGGAGGCAGTGTTAAAGCCTGGTCAACAAGCGCAGTTGCTTATAGATCAGAAGGCGGGGCAAAGAGACGGTGCTGCTCTGTCGGAAGACGCTACCACGGCTAAAGGCGGAATAGATGTCGTAAACGCCGATATCAATAAGGTGATGGCTTGGAAGAACGGAGCTTTCAACTTCGAAAATGCCAGCCTTGTGGAGGTGATGCGCCAGTTAGAGCGATGGTACGATATAGAAGTGGTATACGAAAAAGACATTCCTGATATACATTTTGTGGGCAAAATGAGCAGAGATGTAAGCCTGGCAGAGTTAATAAAAGGATTGGAAGGGTTAGAAATACATTTCAGGATCGAAGAAGGGCGAAAACTGGTGGTGATGCCGTAGGATAGTGAATAATATTTGAAATATGGTTCGGACGGATATTGTTGAAAATTACCCTTTTCTGGTATGAGTTAACATTTAAAAGTATTTTGATAATATGATATAAAATGCGGTCCACCCGATAAAAACAAACCGGAAGCGCTAGTCACACTTCCGGCGATGTTTGGGTCGATCCAAATGACATAAACCCTTTTTTTCTAACCAAACTGCACAAATTTATGCAAAAAACTGCTATTTGTGGTCTGTTCGACCGTGCCGTATTATTTCGCTCATTTCCAGTTGTATTTTCATCGCGGATTAAGTCTTCTGATCACTCTGGGTTTACAGCCCAACCAGCGGCAGGCTCTCTCAGGCCACCAGCGCAAATGCTGAAAATTATGAGATTGCTCACTTTTTTCCTTTTCGTTGCTTCGCTTGCCGCCCCGGCTCATCCTGCTGCGCAGACCGTTTCGCTTTCGGGCAAAAACATACCGCTGAAAGATGTTTTTTCTGCCATTGAAAAGCAGACTGGTTTTTTTGTTTTGGCCAATCGAAAACTTCTTGCTTCCTCCAAGCCTGTCTCGCTTTCTGTTTTTAACCTCCCTCTGGAGGAGTTCCTCACTGTGGCTCTGAAGGACCAGCCACTGGCTTTCAGGCTGTCTGGCAAGACCATTTTCCTCTCTCGAAAAAGGTCATTGATACTTTCCGCTCTGTCCTTCCAGGTTGAGTCTTCTGATCAACCTGCTAAAGTTTCCGGCCGCATCACTGACGATGTCGGCAAGTCTGTTTCCGGGGCTAAAGTTTCGTTTGAAAATAGTTCGATCTTGGGAGTGACCAATGCCGAAGGCCGCTTCTTACTGCAGTTCGAATTACCCCAGGTAGCGGTTTCTGATCGACCTGCTATCCTTGAAATCTCTGCTCCGGGCTTTGCTACCCTTTCTCAAAATCTTAGTGCACCTATTATTGCTCCACTTGTTTCTGAGTCTGTTAACGGTCGTGTTACAGACAGCACCGGCGCCCCGCTGGCTGGAGCCTCTGTTAAGGTAAAAGGAACCAATAGGGGAACGAATACTAATGCCAGGGGAGAGTTTACTATTGACGCCCAACCGGGCGATATACTGGAGATCTCTTTTGTAGGCCATCAGCCTCTCAAGGTAGAGGTTGGAACCGACCGGGCCCCATTGAGGATTGTGTTGCCGTCTGTTTCTTCTGACTTAGACGGGGTCGTAGTTGTAGGTTATGGAACGCTTCGGAAGAGTAAAGTATCATCCTCTATGGCGTCGGTTGACCCCAAAAAAATTGAAAATCAGTTAAATGTTTCGGTAGATCGGTCGTTGGAAGGTCTGGTCGCTGGAGTGGTAGTAAAACAAAATACCGGTGCGCCGGGAGGAGGAGCCTCCATAAAGATCAGAGGAGCTGGTTCTATTGGAGCAGGGGATGACCCATTGTTTGTTATTGATGGAATTCCTTATGCAGGCACTTATGGCAAAGAGCGATCTCCATTGGCATTTTTAAATCCATCAGATATTGAATCAATGGATATATTAAAAGATGCAGCGGCCAGCGCTATTTATGGATCTCGCGGAGCAAATGGAGTTGTATTAATTACAACGAAATCAGGAAAGGCCGGAAGAACAGAAATTACAGCTGATGTACGTACCGGAATTCAGCAGGTATTACCTACTGAAAAATTGGATTTAATGAATGCTTATGAATTCGCCAGTTGGAGAAAAGAGAATTATTTAGAAAATCAGGCTTATTATGGATTACCGGTTAATTTAAATGATTTACCCGAAGCATACAGGAATCCTGAACTATGGAAAGGCAAGGGGTTCGACTGGCAGGATGGTATATTTCGAACCGCACCGATGCAGAGTTATAATATTAGTGTTTCTCATGGCAGCGAGCATTTTAAGGGTTACTTTTCTATGGGATATACGCACGAAGAGGGTGCTATTATAGAAACTAATATAAAAAGGCTAAATACGCGGGCAAATATGGTTTATGAAGCCAATAAATTCATAAACCTGGGTATGATGATGAGTTCAACTTTGACATGGTGGGGTAATCGGGTTGATGATAACCGGGGAAGTAATTATGGAAATGCCATGATATCTTCCCCTTTGGATGGTCCCCATTACGATGAAGATCTTCCTGGTGAAGATCCCGCTTATATATATGATGGATGGGACGGGGATATTTTTGTTGACTTCTTTCATCAGCCCAATTCAATTTACAATCTTAAAAACATTAAAAATAAAGCTCAGGATTTTGGTTTAAATCTTCAGCCCTATCTTGAAATTACTCCTTTGAAAGGATTAGTATTAAAATCACAATTGAATCTGCAGTTTGCGAATAGCTTCGCTTCTAATTTTCAGCCATCCACTAATCATACAGACTGGGCTCCACCGCCAGCGATAACCAGAGGTTCTTATGGAACGGGAAAAACCTATAGCTGGCAATTTGTGAATAGTTTAAATTACCATAAAACTTTAGGTGACCATTCTATCGATGCATTGATGGCTTATACTATGGAACGCTATCATGGCGAAGGCTCCTCAATCGAAGCCTGGGATTTCCCCAGTGATCAGGTAACGACCTTAAATGCTTCAAGGACACAAATTGCCTCTACATCAGAATCAGCCTGGTCAATATTATCGACTATCTACCGTTTAAATTATGATTACAAAACTAAGTATCTTTTACAGGGCTCTTTGCGCAGAGACGGGAGTTCCAGGTTTGGCCCTGATAAAAGATGGGCTTATTTTCCTTCCGTGTCAGCAGGATGGAATGTTTCAAAAGAAGAATTTTTCCCGCAAACTAACTGGTTAACCAACCTAAAACTGCGTACAAGTTATGGGATCAGCGGGAACAATAATATCGGCGATTATACATGGATTTCAGGTCTTGACCGGTTTGACCATAACTTCGGTGGTAATGTGGTTCCGGGAAGTACACCATCAGCAATTTCGAATACAAAGCTCGGATGGGAAAAGACAAAGGAGTATGATTTTGGTTTGGATTTGAGTTTATTTAAAGGAAAACTAAATTTCACTTTTGATTACTATAATAAAATTACCACAGATATGCTGTGGAGTGTTCTTATACCTGTTTCTTCAGGTTTTAACAGTCTTTGGGACAATATAGGCAAAGTACGTAACAGAGGCGTTGAGTTTTCAATATCATCGGTAAATATATCTAACCGTGATTTTAGATGGAACACGGATTTTAATATTTCCTTTAACCGTAATAAGGTTCTTGATCTCGGTAATATTGACCAAATGGTAAATTCTGTTGGATTCGCTGTTCTAAATATTACAAAGGTGGGGAGCCCTCTGGCCCAGTTTTGGGGGTTTAATCATTTAGGAATATTTAATACCCAGGAGGAAATTAATAACTCTGCTACTTACGGCACTCAGCTACCTGGAACTCCTAAATGGGAGGATCTTGACAAAAATGGCGTAATTGATATTAATGACAGAACTATTATAGGAAATCCCTTTCCCGATTTTACCGGTGGCATCAGCAATAGATTTACTTATAAGAAATGGGATCTCAATGTTAACATCTCTTATGCATATAACTTTGACGTAGCAGCTGCTTTGGAAACAACTACTTTAAATTTGGCCGGACCATTTAATGTTACCAGGGAAGTAAAGAATCGATGGAGGTCACCGGAAGAACCCGGAAATGGACGTGTTTCTGCTTCTTTTCATCAATCAAATTTGGATAGAGACGTATCTTCTTCAAAGTTTCTCTATAATGTGTCCTATCTGAAATTCCAAAATATAAGCTTAGGATATACTTTTAGTTTAGATAATGTCAGGCAATTCAGATTATCTCTTTCAGCTCAAAATCCCTGGCTCATAACGAACTACAAATATGGGAACCCGGATATTAACAGATATGGGAATAATACCTTGATGCAAGGTGTCGATGAATACGATTATCCCTTAACCCGAATTATTGAATTGGGAGCAAGAATTACATTTTAATATTTCCCAAAATTATATATTATGAAAAAATATGGCATAGTAATTATATTGTTCACCTGTATATTCATCTTTAGCTGTAATGAAAAGGATTTCTTAAACGAAGTGCCGAATGCAATCACTACTGAATCCTTTTTTAAAACTTCAGCGGATTTTGAACAGGCTGTTAATTCGTGTTATGGTGGATTACGGGATGTTTATACAGGTTATATCGGTTCCTTTATGCTGATGGGTGAATTACGTTCAGATAATACCACCGTCGAGGTTACCAATAGGAATGTAGGATTAAGTGAAATGTATGATCTTGATAAATTTATAGAGAACGATGATATTAGTCAAAATTTGAGTACCTGGAATAATGCATATAAAGCTATTGGAAGATGTAACAGCTTACTATATTACATTGATACGAAAGGTCAGGGGATTGGTAACATTGACCGCTATAGAGCCGAGGCAAAGTTTTTAAGAGCGTTGTTTTATTACCATGTGGCGTTGTATTGGGGAAATATTCCACTGGTAACTACAAAAGTTAATACAATGACAGAAGCTTTTGAACTAAATAAGCAGGTTTCAAGAGATGTCGTATTTGAGCAAATCGTTTCGGATTTGAATGATGCCAAAGATAATTTACCGGAAAGTTATGATGCTGTAAACAAGGGCAGAGCAACTTCAGGTGCAGCAAAGACGCTTTTGGCTGAAGTTTTAATGTGGCAGAATAAATATGCTGAAGCTGAGACTGAACTTAAAGCAGTTATGAATAGTAATAAGTACCGGCTTTTAAATGACTATTCATCTGTCTTTAGCATAAATAATGAAATGAATGACGAAATTGTTTTTGCCTGCCAGTTTCTTACCGGACCTTACAATCAGGGAAGCAATCATATGTACACTTATTCACCATGTAATTCTGACAGGCTTCCATTTGCTCAAAACAGTGTTGCGGCAGGAGTGAACATTCCAACACAATCTTTAATTGAATCTTTCGAGACTGGTGATAAAAGGCTCGGGATGATCGATACTACTTTTATCGATCATGACCTTGGAGACGATTATCATGATTCAATTGTACCGTATACAAAAAAATACTGGGATCCATACCACACGGTACGAGGAATAACAGGATCAGATGTTCCAATATATCGATATCCTCATGTTCTTCTTATGTTAGCGGAATGTTATTTGAATACAGGAGGTGGTAATCCCCTGCCTTTGGTGAATCAGGTCAGGGAGCGGGCAGGGTTACCGGATTTGGTTAATGTAACATTAGAAGATATTATGCATGAACGAAGAATTGAGTTTCATTGCGAAAATGACCGTTGGGGAGTTTTGGTGAGGATGGGAAAAGCTTTGGAAGTAATGACAGCTCATGGTATCGAACAAAAGCAGCAGAGAGTGAGTTACAAAAGCCCTGCTTACGATAAGATCAGAATACTTTTCCGCATTCCCAGTTCTGTGATGACAGTGGATCCAACCATGGTGCAGAACCCGTAATTCAATTATGCTTACTGGATTCAGTCTTAACAGTATTAAATAAAATGTTAATACTGGCAAGGTCTTGACATCTATTAGAGGCTGATTCATACTGTTTGAATAGTTAATGGGAGTTTTTGGAACTTTTGTTTATTAATAGATTTAAGTCATGAAAAAAAGTTTGTTTCGATTTTTGAATGTATTTCCGTTATTAATTTTC
>CAZREP010000035.1:0-13223 GCA_964599035.1 uncultured Terrimonas sp.
GGTTAGAGCGCAGGATTCATAACCCTGAGGTCATGGGTTCAACTCCCATCCCCGCTACAATTCAAATGGTGTTTATATAAAGGCGCGTTTTATGCGTCTTTTTTATTGCTTATCAGTCACTTATCATCAATACGTATCGTTCAATATGTAGTCCGGTAATGTTTAACCGAATGACGCTAAATACACATAATCAATCAAATATGAAGGTTCAACTCCCGTTCAGGAAAATGGAAATTAATGATTGCTTAATTTGTTATCGACCTTCATAATTAAGGCATAGCTGTGAAATCTTACCTTAAATAGTTAGGTTTTCTATCAACACTTTTCGGTACATGTTTTTGCCTTTTTATTGGGTTGAAAAATGGTCAACTTGATGATGCTGTAAACTTACAGTATAGGTATTCTTAACTCGGTAGAAATATTATTTCCTGCAGAACTCACAGATGCTAAGTCAATAGCAGCTTTGAGCAACTGAAATAATACGGGTAAACGAAAAAGATATAGCTAAGGTTATATATCGCATTTTAAATATCATTTCTGTTGTAAGTCAAAATTATTCGGGTTTGTCAAATGGCCGCAAATGCCTGACCAGTAAGGGTAGGCATTGGTACTTAAGAACAATTCTATTCTGTAATATAGAACTCAATGTTGTACTCGGTTTCGCCCAGATAACCGTATTTGCCGAAAATTACTGTCTTGCTTTCTTCATTGTTATCATCGCTATGGCGGTTATTAAGCAATAATTTTTTGTCTGCATACACCGCTTTAATGATATATTTTCCAATAGGTACGTCTTTCACCATAAAGGTACCGGCTATATCCTCTACCGGTCTTTCAAATGAGGTGGCAATGGTCCCGTCAACTATACTGGTTTCTCCAGGAAAAGGAATAAATGATAGTTTAACTTTTGTGATGTCCACACCTGTACCAAACGGGTACAGGTCAACGTGCGCACCATAATAGCCGATACCTTCCCGACGCTGGCCGCTGAGCTTCCATTTAAAGTTTCGTACAGTTCCGCTTGTTTTATTAAAGGCGCCAGTTTTATTCGGCTCCAGGTCGAACTTATAGGTTTGTCCGTAAGCGGTTCTGGTCAGTTGGGCCTTTGCTGTCCAGTCGCCTGCCGGATCATCAGGTAATGACATCAGGTATTTTCCTTCATGATCGCTGAAAGCAAAGAGATAACTGTTATACCTTACCGTGTGCTCAATCGTTATGAGGGCATCCTGCACAGGAAGATTTTTAGCATCAATGATCACACCGCTCACTGTGCCCTTTATTTCGAGCCCTCCGGGTACATCTACTTCATTGCCATTTTTGCTGCAGGCTGTTAAAATGCTGCTGCAGATAAATGGCAGCAGCACCTTGTATATATCGCGTTTCATTTGTAATAATTTTTGATCGTTCATTTCATCGGGTATTCAGGCCACTTTTTAGCAATGCGCTTTCTGTTCCGGAATGCTATCATGCAGGCCATCGTTGGGTAAGAGAATCTGGATTGCCAGAATATATTTGAAGTAATATGCTACAACGAGCGCAGCAGGAATGCTGATAGATAGCCAGGTAGCCATATCCCTCGCAATTCCCGGCAGGTTCTTATAGTAAAGTAAATAAGCACCCAGCCCTACAACAGTACCCGCCATTGCTGCGAGAAAATATCCGATGACGCACTGCCATACCCATTTCGTTGGAAATTTGACCATCGGTTTTAATTGTACAGCATTGATGATACCAATTGACAGGAACATGAAAAATATGTCGAAGGGAACGAACAGGGTATAATAGCCGAGCCAGAACACCCAGGGAGTAAAGAATAAAAACGGCCAGAGTCCAGCGGAGGTTTTCTGCTTTCCTGCCATTTGAAACGTTCTTTGCTGCATTCTTACAAGTAAGAATACAAAAATGAACACAGACAGGGTATGCATGATAAACTGCGGGGCTGTTAACAATTTATCATGATCACCGGTAAGTCCGTGCGCAATGAGCGGGTGCAAACAACCTAATGCACCGGAGTAAACAGCTATATTGCCTGTTACCCATTTTTTAAAAAACATTTTTCTAACTGATTCCATACATTTGTTTTAGATACTACGAAGTACTATCGTTATACCAGTAGGAAAAGGGATATTTTCTACCTGAAATGATATATTTTACGACATGGCTTTACAAGGAACGGTCATCCGCACTATTTTTCAAACGGCAGGTTCATTTGGAGCGGCTTTCGATATCCTTTGCCAGATGTCGGGCATTAGCCCCGAAGAAATGAGTGACTCTGAAAATATGGTTGAATGGGAAAAAGCAGCACTTATCTGGGTACCACTCTTAAAGCTGTCAGACGATCCCTTGATCGGCCTGCATGTAGGCATGGGCACAGACAAGTTGCTTCACGGAATGGTTGGTTTTCTGATTCAAAGCTGTAAAGACATTGATCAAAGTATTCGGATCCTGTGTCGGTATGGCCACATGACATCACCAATGATTGAATACCGGTACACCGTTAACCATGTGGCGATCCTTGAGATCGCACAAAATAAAATGTGGCTGATGAAATATCCGGAACCGGCAAGGCATGCCAATGATTTTTTATTCGCCGCACTTGTCAATACATGCTGTACCCTATCTGGAAAACGTATTATTCCGCTACGAATTGAACTGGCCTATCAAATGCGGGAGATTTCGGAGTACAGGAAATTCTTTGGATGTGAAATACTTTTCAACAAGGACGCCAACCGCATTATTCTGACTAGAGAAGCCATCACAACTCCCCTGCTTACCAGCGATCAATCCATGTTTCAGTTGTTCAATTCCATTATGGCCGATAAGCAGGCGCTACTGGCCTCTAACTGTACGGCAGAAAATTTAAAGCAGGTATTATTCATGCAGTTCAAAGGAAGGATTCCTACCATTGAAGAGGCCGCTATTGCATTGAATATGACACCCCGCTATTTGCAACGCAGGCTGCTACAGGAGCAGGCGACTTTCCGCGATATTGCAGGAGCCGTAAGAAAAGAAATTGCCTTTCAACTAATGCAAAATCCGACCATAAAGTTATCCGAGGTTTCCGACATCCTGGGATACTCCGATCTGACTGCATTTAGAAAGGCTTTTAAATCGTGGACGAACGCAACGCCGAGGGCTATCAGGAAAAGGCAGATGTAATAGTGTTCACCAATAATTGTAAAATACTGCACCATTACAGTAGTAAACCTTTTAAGCAAACAGTCCGGTCCATAAGTCCAATTAGGAATAGAATCAAGCTAGGAAAAATCAGTTTGTCAGCTTGCTTTGATTACATAGTGGATTGCTTGTCGTGCAAAAGCCGGCGCTGGCATTGCATAATTATTGAGTAAATAATTACTTTGTTGTATTTTTCTAGCAATTAAGTTCATGCTGTTCAGCAGATTTTCAGTATCAGTTATTAATTGCAATTCTATTATTGAAACAAAAAGGATTTTCTAAACGTAGAAAATATTGATTACTTTTCATTGTCCTGCATCAGCCATTCATAAAACCCGGGAAAGGCGAGACTCCAGTACCACTGCCCGTGCCTTCCTTCCGGGTTAACGGAGCGTTTAATTTCCGGCTGTATTTTCTTTTGTAAAGCCGCTATGGTTAAGTCTACATCGGAAGACATTTCTACAAAGCTGCCGTTGGGCTTCATCCTGTTTTCATTTCCACCTCCATAAAAATAATAGCGTTGTGTTTTATATGCCTTCCCGTCCCTGGTTGCTGCTATTGCTTTGTAGCTGTTCCCTTCATCCAGCCAGATGGAAGGGGAAAATACACCTAATGCTCCAAACACATCGGGGTACAACAATCCTGCATACAAGGTGAGTAGCCCACCCATAGAGCTGCCTGCCATGTAGGTGGTTGCTTTGCCAGGCAATGTGCGGTAATGCTTATCGATATAAGGCTTGAGCGTTTCTACTATAAAGCGGAGATAATCACTTCCGTACACGGTATCGTACTGTGTATTGGGATGCACAAAATATTCCCGGATTCGGTGGCTTTTATCGGCAGCGTGGTTGATGCCCACTACTATGCAATCTTTTTCCGACCGGTCAATGGTTTCATCCACGCCCCATTCCACAGGACCGGTTCTACCCTCCGAACTGGCTTCATCAAACAGATCCTGCCCGTCGTGCATATACAGTACAGGGTATCTTTGATCGGAATTGTTATAATCTTTAGGAAGGTATATCCAAATGCCCCGGTATGCGTTCAGCTGCGGTATAAAAAAGGTGCTATCTAGCAGGTGTACCTGTGGCGAAGCGGTAGAAACCGGATGATCATCACGCCAGCCATGAATAACTATGCTGATAGCAGTATCGCTCCTGATCATAACCTGGTGAGGATTTGCCAGCCTCCCTTCTGCTGTGCATTCCAGTGTTTGCCAGTTGCCCCGGTTGAATTTGAACTCCAGTAATCCTTTATTGATATTCTTTAATGCTATATACTGCTCTCTGCTGTTTTTCTGCATTTGCCATGCCGCCCGGGCAGGGGTCCATCTATTGAAGTTCCCGGTAATGAACACCGGTTCTTCTATATGTTTACCCGGCTGTTGCGCTATCACTATTTTAACCGTATGCTGGGCATAAGCGAACTTCCATAGCAGGCAGACAAATAACCCGCCTTGCATTATAACTTTCAGTATTGAATGGATCATAAAAACAAAATTTATCCGACAACCGACGGCTTAGGATTTCTCTTTACAGGTAGATTTTGGGAAAAGCCGTCCTGAATACTTTGTAAAGATGAGCAAAGATCTTACAAAAGTGATATGCAAAATTTCCTTGTTTCGAAAGCGGATTTTACAAAGCTGTGACCTGAGTATGAATAGTACGTCCCCGGCAAATAAAAAATTTTTTGTTCCTGATTGCGTTAATCTGAATTCCCGATTTCGTAAAGGTGAAATTCAATGCGCTTTTAGCTTTGCACCTCCTTAATGTGTATTTAAGGCTTTTTCATCAAAAGAAAGATGCAATGTTGAAAACTAAATGTATGAGATTTTCTATTTTATTATTTTGTGCTGTGATGCTTTTAGGAGCATTTATGGCGAGGGGCTTTGCCCAGTCCAAACAGTCAGGCGTTATTGAAGGCAGGATATTGAATGCCGATCGCCAGCCGGAAGAAAATGTTATTGTGATACTATCTCCTTCCGAAAAGCAAACCATGTCGGACGACAACGGCTATTTCCAGTTCAGGAATATTCCCTACGGGCAATACACTGTTTCCGTTTCATCATTGGGAGTAACGGCCCGTCCTGTTTCTGTTGAATTGAATGTCGAAAAGGTGTCGGTTGGTAATATTCAACTGGAGCAAAATGCTACGGTTTTGGAAAGGGTGATCGTGTCATCGTCTTATCGCCACGTAAACAAAAACAGCGTACAGGTAGCGAGGTTACCGCTTACCTATATTGAGAACCCGCAAAATTATGCGGTAGTACCCAAGGAGTTGCTCCAAACGCAATTGGTAACTACTACAGAGCAGGCGCTGATCAATATACCGGGTGTGAGCAACCTGTCTATTGCCGGCGGAAGCGGCGGATCAACGCTTACGTTCAAATCACGCGGTTTTTCCAGTGGTTCCATTATGTACAGGAACGGTGTGTCTACGGGGTATGTATCGCTGACCGACCTGTATAATGTAGACAGGATCGAAGCGATCAAGGGACCTTCAGCCACTTTGTTTGGCGGCAACCAGGGCGCATCTTATGGCGGTGTATATAACCTGATCACCAAAAAGCCATTGGAAGTGAAACGTGGCGAAGTGTCCTTCACTACCGGCAGCTATGAGCTGGCAAGGACCACGGTGGATTATAACACCCCTTTGAATGAAGATAAAACTGCCTTGCTGAGAGTGGACGCCATGTACGACAGCAGGAACACCTTCCAGCAACTGGCGCAGCATTCCGCAGGCTTTGCCCCGTCGCTGCTGATCAAGGCCAATAACAGGCTGACCCTGCATTTTGACGGTTATTATTACAAGAGCGAGCGGCCAATCTATCTTTTCGGGTTTACTCCTCCTCCCGGAGGTATCGGTGGAAACAGCACCTACTCCGGCAACGTAGCAGAATTGGATTTAGATCCAAAGAATCCGTATTTCACCGCTGATTTCAACAGCAAGCAGCAAACATGGGCGGTTACGGGACAGGCTGAATACAAACTGTCTGAACAATGGCTTTCGCAAACCAACTATTCAATAGCCAGAAGCAACAATAACACAAGATATATCTCACTCCTGGCAAACAAAGCATCTGCGGCAGAGGAAACCATCATATCGAGGAACATATTGGATATGCCTTACAGCCAGCTGTACACACAGCAGTTCCAGCAGAATTTTATCGGTGATTTCAGGATCGGTACGCTGCGCAACAGGTTGCTGGTAGGGCTTGATTATTTCAGAACCGATGTGGCTTCATTCAGAGGTTCTGTTGCCTACGACAAGATTCCCATTTCAGCTACGCCTGCGCAGTTGCTGATCAGGAGCTCCAAGGTAGACAGTCTTTCAGTAAGAGCAAATTATGGAGGGGGCAGGGATATCAACGACAGCTACGGCGCTTATGTTTCCGAAGTGCTGAATGTTACAGACCGGCTGCTGTTGATGGGAAGCCTGCGCATTAACAGGTTTGTTGCGGTGAGCGGTGATTACAAACAAACTTCCTGGTCTCCCAAGCTCGGTATTTCCTACGAGATCGTTAAGGATGCTATTTCCGTGTATGGCAATTACAACAATGGTTATAATAATGTAAGCTATACAGATGCCGAGGGCAACCTGCTCAAGCCGCAATATGCCAACCAGTTGGAAGGCGGATTGAAATTTAATGTATTTCAACACCGTTTAGCCACCACGGTAAGTGTGTACGACATCAAAGTGGAAAACATAGCCAGGCAGGTGCCCGGTACGATCTACTATGTACAGGATAATACGCAGCGGAGCCGTGGTATTGATGTGGATATTCTCGCCAACCCGGTTGCAGGTCTTAATATCGCAGTGGGTTATGGTTATAATGATATCCGTTATACCGAAGATAAAGGCAATGTAGGGTTTCTGAATAACCGGGTGGAAAGCGCACCGTATCATGCAGGAAATATATGGGGCACTTACCAGTTCACTTCCGGGAAGCTGAAAGGATTTGGAGTGGGCGCCGGCGGAAACGGACAAAGCAGCTCGTTTGCCAATAACCAGAATACCATTACGTTAAACGGGTTCTATGTATATGGAGCCAGCGTGTTTTACAATGCCCTTAAATTCAGGATCAGCGCCAAAATAGATAATATTGGTAATAAAAAGTACTATACGTATAATTCCTGGCTGTTTCCCGGGCAGCCACGGATGCTGGCTTTCAATATTACCTACCGGTTTTAAAAAATTAAAATATCCCGGTATAAGCACAACCAACGGTTGTGCTTATACCGTTTAATAAGTATGATATGAATAAAGGGAAGTCAAAGAAATCCGTATTCAGCCGCGTTAATGCCTGGCTGCATCTCTGGCTTGGGATCTTTGCCGGCATTATTCTCGTTTTTGTGGCATTAACGGGTACGATTGTGGTGTACGGTGATGAAATCATTGAATGGTCGGCAGGAAAGGCGCGTTATGTTGAGCGCGTCGAAACTGAACGGTTGCCTGTGGAAACGCTTATGACCAATCTTAATAAGGCTTATCCGCAGGCCAGGCTTTCGGAAGTAACGGTGCATAAAGATCCGGAAAGGACCGTACGTTTCAGGGTTTTTGCACCGGGCAAAGGCCTGGCTTTTGCTTATGCCAACCCTTATACCGGTGAGATATTGAAATATGACCGCACTGCGAATTTCTTTTATATCATGGCACACCTGCATGCCTCCTTTTTGTGGCATGGCCCCGGCAGTTGGATCGTGGACATTGCGACTATCATTTTTTTGATCGAACTTATTTCGGGTATCATACTCTGGTGGCCTGCCAAATGGAATAAGCGCACACGTGATGCCAGCTTCAAGATCAGATGGAAAGCCAGGTTCAAACGCGTTAATTATGATCTGCATAACGTATTGGGGTTTTATTCTTCCATTCTCGCCCTCATACTTACCGTTACCGGCCTGCTTATCGCTTTTCATCCCCTGGCAGAATCTACCATAAAGCTCTTCGGCGGCGACCACGAAACGAAATGGCAGAAAGCAATGCCTAAAAACGAAGCTGCAAAACCCACCTACGCTATCAATGCTGTTTTTGAGCAGGAGTTTGCCAAACACCCACAGCAGAAATTGGGCCAGATATGGCTGTACAACCTGGATTCATCGGGCTTTTATGCGGTAACTACAGCCAGTAAGCTGGGGCTGAAAAGTGCGGAGAATCCTCAAATGGCTTTCATTGACAAGTACACGGGTAAAGACCTTCAGATTCCTGCCAAAAGCCTGAAAGGCGAGTATATTGAGAATGTGGTGTGGCAGCTGCATATGGGAACATGGATGGGGCAGGCAGGCAAGCTGTTCACCTTTATTTGCGGGCTTATTTGCACCTCGCTTCCCATTACCGGCTTCCTGATATGGTGGCACAGGGGCAGAAAAAAGAAAAAGCCGGCAAAAACAATGCTTCAAAAAAATCCTGAAAAAGTATTCGCCTGATCCCTATTCTGCAGGCACTGATGTTGTGTGGTTGAGCTGCGCATTGCTTATTTTTCAACAAAAGAGATCTTCCACATTCCTCTCAGGTCTCCCGGTGCAAAGCCTGTTGCCAGGTCGTTGGGATACAGGGAATCAATGGTGGATAGAACGGGTGGTAAGATGTCTTTGTTTTTTTCGCCGTGGCATGACGAGCACATCGGTTGCAGCAAGATAGGCTTATAATAGTGCGTAATATTTTTTTCTTCAACAAGTACGGGTTGGAGGGTTTCGCCGTTTGCCTTTGCCGATGCAAATTTCCTCCATTGAAGGGCATCCGTGCTGTCGGGGGCATTTTGGGGATTCCGGTATTTTTCCGCTACGCGTTTAATGATAATATCTCCCGAGGCATAAGTGGCAGTGATCGGATAAGCTTTTTCATTGCAGAAAGCCACAGCTCCGGAAGCGCCTTTATCGTGCATGGCAGTGGTGAGCGCGTTGCGAAGCGTATCAAAAGTGGCGTTGATCAGGCTGTCGCCTGTATGAACATAGTCTGTTTTTACCGGGCTGGTGGTCGCGGGCTCTCCGCAGGATGCCAGAGCGAGGTATATTGGTAATACTATTAAAATATGCAGCTTTTTCATTTGAAGAAAATGACCGGTCATTGACTTAAGTGTTATTTTCTTTGTAAGGTAAGTTTTTCTCCGGCAAGCTGCAGGTTCCATCAATGCATCTGCGGGGACGAAAAAAACCGGTGGCAAAAAATACTGCGCCAAACAGTATGGCCGGCCATCCACCGTTATTAAAGTAGAGCACTCCCACGGTGGTGAATACAAGTCCAAGTGTCCAGCGCAGCAGCCGGCTGAACCACACTACGTTTTTTGTTGATCTTGAATCGGACATGGTATTTTTTAATGGTTTATAAAATATCACCCGGCGTCTTTCACTTTTTGCTTTTCAAACATATTAAAAACGAGGGCGCCCATAATGGCAAAATAGACGGTGCTGTTGCGCGGGCTGGAAGTGATCGCGCAGGTTCCGCTGTTGCATCCCACCAGCTTCCAGTACATAAAGCCTCCTATTCCGCCAATGATAAAGCCGGCAATAGAAAGCTTATTCTTTATAAGCCATTTTTTCATTCTTCTGTTTTCCGTAAAGTTCGGGATTTAGCCTCAAATCCTTTGTTACTTATGTTACCTTCAAACCATTATCTTTATCGGTAAAATATGCTGTAAATATCTTGTATGAAATCCGCGCTTCAGAAATCTCCCATACCTGAATCCAGGATATTTGTAGCGAAAGAGCTGAAGGAGAAACATTTTGATACCACCTGGCATGCGCATAATGAATACCAGATATTTATGGTATTAAAAGGCAAAGGCACCCGTTTTATCGGCAATACGGTCCAATCTTTCGGCGAGGGTGACCTTACCTTCCTCGGGCCGGGTGTGCCGCACTTATGGAGGAGCGACAGCATATATTTTGATAAACGGAGCAGGCAGTTTACACATGGGCTGGTCATTTATTTGAGAGGAGATTTTATAGGCGATCTTATAGAAAAGGAAGAAATGCAGCAGGTCAGGCACCTGCTAATGAAAGCCAGGCAGGGGATTGAGTATTACGGGCAGGCGATTGTTGAGTTGGGTAGCATGATCGCACAGATTATTGCTACACATGGTACAGGGAGCCTTATACAGTTGTTGCAACTGCTGGAAAAAATGGCACAGGCAAAAGAATACCGGTTGCTGCATAACACGGATTATATCTATAAATTAAAGGAATCGGAGACGCGTCGTATTAACCTGGTGTATAACTATGCTGCCCAGCATTTTCATACCCGTGTCGCCCTAAAGGAAGTAGCCCGTTTGCTCAACATGACACCCACTTCATTCAGCCGTTATTTCAGGATGAAAACCAGCAAATCGTTTTCCGATTTCATCTCAGAGCTTCGTATCCGGCATGCCTGTAAATTATTGTGTGAAGATGAAGATAAAACGGTTGGCGAAGTGAGTTATGCCTGCGGGTTTAATACGTTGTCCAACTTCAACAGGCAGTTTAAACTGCATATAAAAATGACACCAAAAATGTACAGGGAAAAGTTCGCTGCCCTGTAATATTTCCTGTTACCCCCCTGGGTTTATTCCAGATAGGATAAGATACAGTCAATATCTGACATAATCCAATAAATTAGAGCTGCCGATTAACTGTAATTTAGTGCTGTTATTTTTTAAGTACAAGGAGTACTTAAAGTTTTCGCAGGTGGGTGGTGGCTCACCGACCAAAAAATTGTGAGTAGAGCGAAAAATTGAAATGCACCCTAAATACGATTGCTTATGTCTTCACAAAAAATCAACATAGCCATTATCGGGTTGGGCTTCGGAGCCGAATTCATTCCTATTTACCAGCGGCATCCCAATGCCAATATGTATGCTGTTTGCCAGCGCAACAAGGAAAGTCTTGATAAAACAAGCGATGCTTTTAGCATTGAGAAAAGATATACGGATTATGATGCGTTATTGAAAGATCCCAATATTGATGCGGTGCATATCAATACGCCTATTCCTGATCATGCGGTGCAGTCCCTCAAAGCGTTAAAGGCCGGCAAGCATGTGGCCTGTACCGTTCCCATGGCCACTACGGTAGAAGAATGCAAACAAATTGTGGAGGCAGTTAAAGATACAGGTCTTACCTATATGATGATGGAAACAGTAGTGTATACAAGGGAGTTTTTGTTCATGAAGGAATTGTATGAAAAAGGAGAGCTGGGGAAAATACAATTTCTAAAAGCCAGTCACCAGCAGGATATGGACGGCTGGCCCAATTATTGGCCGGGCCTGCCTCCCATGTATTATGCCACACATTGTGTTGGTCCGGTATTGGGATTAACGAGGTCGGAAGCGGAATACGTGTCTTGCTTCGGCTCAGGGAGCATCAGAAAAGAGCTACATGCATATTACGATTCTCCTTATGCGGTAGAGAGTACGCATATCAGGTTCAGGAATTCCGATCTCAGCGCTCATGTGTACCGCTCTTTATTTGATACGGCGCGGCAGTATCGCGAGAGCTTTGAGGTATATGGTTCAAAAAAATCGGTTGAATGGCCGCTTATAGAAGGCAGGCCATTAGTGGTGCATACTGCCAAGCGGCCGGAACCGGAGATCCCGGCAGAAGTGAGGTCACCCGACTACGCGCATTTATTACCGGAGCCTATCCAGCGGTTTACTACGGGAGGGGTGTATGATACAGACGAACATCAGCATCTTTCTTTTCTGCAAGGTGCTGGTCATGGCGGATCACATCCCCACCTGGTGCATGAATTTATAAGTGCGCTGGTACAGCAACGGGAACCTTTCCCCAATGCAAGACAATCGGCCAATATTACCTGTGTGGGCATCCTGGCGCATGAATCGGCAAAAAAAGGAGGCGAGATCATCAGGCTACCGGATTTCACTTTGTCATAAGCCTGGCAGCGACCGCAGCGCATGAGCATATTTCTCTTTTCAGCAATGGGTAATAAGTAACCCGGAATAAAATTGAACACATACATGAAACGCAATCTCCCTTTATCCCTGTTATATGCCTTTTGTTTTGCTTTGCTATTCAGCGCATGTCACCCGCAGGAGAGAGACGACCAGCCGCGGAGGCTGGAAATATTATTCCTCGGGCATCAAAGCAAACATCACGATTCGGAGAAGCTGGCAGAGCTGCTTTCACAGGAATATTTTAAGAATGGGATCAATATTACCTACACTGCCAACCCGGATGATCTTTTAAATGAAGATATGAAGCTGTATGACGGCTTGCTGTTGTATGCCAACCACGACAGCATTACTGCGCCCCAGGAAAAAGCGTTGCTGGAATATGTGCGCTCGGGTAAGGGTTTTATTCCGCTGCATTGCGCATCATGGTGCTTCCGCAATTCACCGGAGGTAGTGGAAATGATCGGCGGCCAGTTTAAAACGCATCAGTACGACTCTTTTACTGCCGTGATCGTTAAGCCGGAGCATCCGGTGATGAAAGATGTGCCGGCTTTTTCCACGGAGGATGAAACCTATGTGCATGATAAGTTCAGTAAAAATATAGAAGTGCTTACGGAACGGGTGGAAGGAGATCGCCACGAACCATATACTTGGATACGCCATTACGCGGAGGGAAGGGTTTTCTATACAGCCTACGGACATAATGAGAGAACGTGGACGAACCCGGGCTTCCTCAAATTACTATACAATGGCATTATGTGGGCAGTAGGCGATCATGCCAGGACATTGGTGGATCAGTTTGACACTCCCAATCCCAACTATACGGATGCGCAGATGCCCAATTATGAAAAGCGCGATCCGCCGCCGCAGTTCCAGGAACCGTTGTCGCCGGAACAATCCATGAAGCTGATACAGGTGCCGGTTGGGTTCGAAATAAAGCTTTTTGCCTCCGAGCCCGATATCAATAAGCCTGTTTACATGAACTGGGATGAAAGAGGACGTTTATGGATAGCAGAAACAATGGACTATCCCAATATGGTGCGCGACAATAAAGAAGAGGGGAAAGATATGATCAAGATCCTGGAAGACACAGACGGCGATGGCAGGGCCGATAAATTTACCGTGTTTGCCGATAGGCTGAACATCCCCACCAGCTTCGCTTTCG
>CAZREP010000035.1:13233-19145 GCA_964599035.1 uncultured Terrimonas sp.
ATGGCGGTATTGTAGTGGCACAGGCCCCCGACTTTCTATTTTTAAAAGATACGGATGGCGATGACAAAGCTGATGTGCGGGAGAAGATCATTTCGGGCTGGGGGACATTTGATACCCATGCAGGACCCTCTAATTTCCGCTACGGACCCGATAATACGATATGGGGAACGGTGGGCTATTCGGGCTTTAAAGGAGTAATAGGAGAGCGCAAAGACACGATGCGTTTCAGCCAGGGACTGTATCATTTTACCGGCGACGGGAAGCAATTGGAGTTCTTGGGTAGCACTTCCAATAATACGTGGGGGCTGGGCTTTTCTGAAGATTTCGATGCTTTTATTTCGACCGCCAACAACACGCACAGTGCTGCGTACACTATCCCCCGGCGTTACTTTCAAATGGCAGGTCAGGACAATGAAACAGGGATAGATAAAATTGAAAGCCATTACATCATGCATGTAGTAACCAAAAACCTGCGGCAGGTGGATGTGCACAATGGCTTTACCGCTGCGGCAGGGCATAGCCTGTATACCGCGCGTACTTACCCGGAGAAGTACTGGAACAGGGTCGCTTTTGTGAATGAGCCCACGGGGCGGGTCATTCATCGCAATATTATTGAGCCCGATGGTTCTTCCTTTAAGGAAAGTGAAGATGGCTGGAATTTTGTAGCCAGCGCCGACGACTGGTTTGGTCCTATACAGGCGGAAGTGGGCCCGGATGGTAACGTATGGATGCTTGACTGGTATAATTTTATTATTCAGCACAACCCCACTCCGGAAGGGTATGAAACGGGTAAAGGCAATGCCTATGTGAACCCTATAAGGGATTCGTTAAGGGGGAGGATATACAGCATCCGCTATAAAAAAGGCAAAGAAGACAAGATTGTGCCGCTCAGCAAAAACAATACGGATGATCTCGTCAAAGCGCTGGGCAGTTCTAATATGTTTTGGCGCACCACCGCTCAGCGTTTATTGGTGGAGCATGGCGATAAAAAAGTGAAGGATAAATTATATAAGCTTATTCAAAACACTACAGTAGATGAGGTGGGGTTAAATGCACCCGCGGTCCATGCCCTCTGGACGCTCCATGGGCTGCATGCTTTGGAAGGCAATGATAAAGAAGCATTACGTATTGCCATTGGCGCATTGAAGCATCCTGCAGCCGGAGTGCGCAGGGCTGCCCTGCAGGTGCTGCCGGCAACGGAAGAGGTTTCAAAAGCAATAATAGAAGCAGGCGTATTTGAAGACAAAGACCTGCGGGTAGTGCTTGCGGCTGTATTAAAAACATGCGATCTGCCTCCGTCGGAGGCGCTGGGACAGGTTTTATTCAAACTGGCCGGTACGAAAGGAGGGAGTGCTGAAGACAAATGGATACAAAAAGCATTGTTCATCGCATCCGGGGTGCAGCGCCAGCATTTTGAAAAAAAACGACCGGTGGAAGCGCAGCAACCGGACCTCGGCAGCCCCGACCAGGTAATCGTATTAAAAACGGTGAAGAATGAAATGAAATTTGAGCAGGTAAAGCTTACTGCCAAAGCAGGAACGGTATTGGAGATCGTGTTGACCAATATAGATTTTATGCAGCATAATTTGCTGGTATTAAAACCCGGTAGCATGGAAAAGGTAGGGACCGAGGCGGATCGGTTGGCCCAGGCACCCGAAGGCGTTAGTATGCAGTATGTGCCTCCTGTTCCGGATGTTTTGTTCTCCACCCCGCTGGTCAATCCAGATCAGCAATTCAGCTTAAAATTCAGGGTCCCGGATATCCCGGGCGATTATCCTTATATCTGTTCTTATCCGGGGCACTGGAGGATCATGAATGGTGTGCTTACGGTAGTAAAATAAAAGCATTTGCATGAACGAGAGCAGGAATATCCGCGGCATCTTTCCGCAGAATGGTTGCTGTTTTTACCGGAACATGTTGATCAGGAACCCGGAAATATGGAAAATATGATCCAGCGCTACTGCTGTTATTCCTGTCATAATAACTGCCATGAGCTTCCAGGTAAAAGATTGTAGCAGCTTTTTGTCTTTTATGGTTCTCCAAACAATGGGAAAATTAATAGTAGCGCTGGCTATAGAGGAAATAATAGCGGTGCTGCCGGCGATATTGGGAGAGATCTGCCCGTGCATGGCCATGGTGGCCGCTGCCGCAGTAGTGCTGGCGCTGCTTACCAGTCCGCCCACAAAGCCCGTAACCAACATACCTGAGTCTCCCAAAAAGCGGGAAACCAATGTGCCGCTTACCTGTATTATGATAAACAGCAGGCCAAAAGAAAATATCGTTTTTATGGAGATGGGTGAGGTTAATTTCAAAGGAGGTGTTGTACCGCCGTAGGCTTTTTCATTCTTATAGTCTTTCCATATCCATATGCCTGCCACACAAGACATGGCGAGTAGGGGGAAGAGGGTTGCTGTAAGCGATAGCGGTACAAAAATGGCAGCCAGTATCATATTCCTTGCGAACATGGAAATATTGATGATGCTTGACAACGTGGTTATTTTTGAAGGTGTACCGGCATCCTCAATCCTGGTGGTTATTTCGGCGATGGTGGCAGTGCTGTTGACCAGTCCGCCAAACACCGCGCCGAGATAGAGACCTTTGGAACTGAAAATTTTCAGGAACACATAGTTCAGGAAGCCGATCCCCGCTATGGCTATAATGCTGATCCATGCATCGCTGGGGTTGAACAGCTGCCACCGGTCAACATACCGGTTGGGCAATAAGGGATAAATCACAAAACCGATCAGTCCGAGCAAAATAGCGCTCCTGATCTCCGAAGTCTCCAATCCTCCTGCAAACTTGCTCAGTTCGGTTTTCCAGGCAAGCAGCATGGTGATCACAATAGTGCCGGCCACCGGGGTAAAAATATGTCCCATCCCCGTTAGTACACCCAGCATATAGCAGGCTATGAGGGCAGCGGAAGTAGTGATCTCGGTATTGCGGTCTGTAAGAAAGCTCCTGACGTTGAAAATAAGCACCAGCAGGCATACAGCTGCCAGTCCGCCTACTACAAGGCTGTTGCTGATCTGTACCGCCAGCATGCCTGTTAAAGACACAATGGAGAATGTTCGTATGCCTACCTCTTTATGAGACCAGTTGCGCTCCAGACCGATCAACATACCTATGCCAACTGCCACGGCTATTTTCAGCGCAATGCTGCCCACGTCGAAGTGTACAAACTGTTCCTCCAAGTGTAATGATTTAAACGGTTTAGTTGCACAAAGATAGGGTAGGGACTGGCTAAAAAGGTTCGGTCTGATGATATGCCACCAAGACTGAAGACACAAAGCCCTGATCTTCAGGTTTTAATTTTCCTGGTACCCCTGTTTACCCGCAGGCAGGTTAACGGTCTGATGGCAAAGTATTACTTTTAGTCGGCCCTAATGGATTTCAATCGTAGAGTATCTTTGATACGGCCGCAATTTTTTCCGGGCTGTTTTCCGGGAGATTTTCCCGATTGCGTAATAATTTTTCCTCATTCCTGTATTTCCTTCGCGACATATTTCAAAAATTTGCCGCCACTAAATAAATTGTAAAATGAGAAAGAGAGGCTCTCGTCCATCCGGTTTTGTAACCCTGCTTCCTATTTTATTTACGGGATTGTTTATCCTGTTTTCTTCAGCAGGGCTTGCTCAAAGCGGCAAATTAAAGATCAAGGTTCGTTCAGATAATGACCCTTTGCAAGGATCCAGCGTTGTGATCAATGACGGAGAAAAAAGCGGTGTCACCGACGATGACGGAGAATTCGAATGGAAAAACATTCCCTCCGGTACGTATCATGTTAAGGTTACGATGCTCGGATATAAAAGTGAAACAAAAACGATCACCGTACGCGACCACGAAAAAGCACATCTTTCTTTCCTGCTGCAAAAAGATTACCTGCAGCTGCAGGGTGTTGAGATCACCGGGCGTAAGGAATCGGGATACAAGAATACAAACACGTTTACCGCTACTAAAACGGAAACGCCTATCCGCTATGTGCCCCAGTCCATCAGCTATGTGACTAAAGAGCTGATCAACGACCAGATGGCATTTAAGATGATGGATGTGCTCAAAAACATCAGCGGTGTAAGCCAGAATTCTTATACCAATAACAAATATGTGCTGCGGGGCTTCGAGTCGGAATCCAAGCAAACGCTGATGAACGGGCTGAAAACTTTTACCGGCGAACGCTCTGCAGATATTCTCCCTTATGTAGAACGGATAGAAGTGATCAAAGGCCCTGCCAGCGCTTTATTCGCCAATACCAGCCCCGGCGGCACGGTAAATACCGTTACCAAAAAGCCGCTGGATGAAGACAGGAAGGCTATCAGCTTCGCAGTGGGCAGCTTTAAAACAGTTAGAATGACAACAGATTTTACCGGGCCCATGAACCAGTCGCATACCCTGCTATACCGGCTCAACCTGGCCTATCAGACGGCGGGCTCTTTCCGGGCATTGCAGGATAAGCAGTCGTTTGTGGTGGCGCCTTCCGTATCTTTCCTTCCCAACGACAAAACCCGCATCAACTTTGACCTTGTATATATCAACGATAACGGCCGCAACGACCGCGGTCAGCCCTCTTATTCGCCGGTAAATGGTGTGAGGGACCTGTATGCCACGCCAATCGGACTTTCCCTTTCGCGGGTGAATGATCATGTACAAGCCCAGAAGCTTTTTTCCACCCTTTCCCTGCAGCATAATTTTTCCAGCCAGGTGGCTTTCAATGTGTCTTACCTGAAAGGCGTATATCATGAAGATCTGCGGGAGCATCGTACTTCCAATACAAACGGTGTGGATGAAGATGGGAAGGTTGTACCCGACCTGATGGAGATGCGGTATAATTACCGGATCACGGATAATTACACTGATAACCTCACCACCTATTTTACTTTTAAATTCCATACCGGACCGTTGGAACACTTATTGCTTACAGGCTACGATTTTATTCAGAGTGCAGACGGGTTTGGTAATACCACTGCTGAAGCACGGGGATATCTTTCTGCAGACGGCAAATCAGCCATCAATAAATATGATCCTGCTAAAAAGGATAAATATCTTATTGTTAACGGGCGACCGGTTCCCAACGTGCCTTCGGTTGATCTTCATAACCCTGATTATACAATTTCCGATCCCAACAAGTATATCAGCCAGTCCGTTCAGGACAAACTGGGTAAATACTACACCCAGGGAGTATATGTGCAGGATCAGATCAGTTGGAACAATTGGAAAGCGTTGCTTTCATTACGCCAGGAGTATTATACCGATATTATGGATTACGGCAAGCCCGTTACCAGCCGTGTAAACCAGAAAGCGCTTCTTCCCCGCGTGGGTCTGGTATACACGCCTGTAAACGCTGTTAGCCTCTATGGCACTTACGTATACGGGTTCCAGCCGCAGGAAGCGGGTTATATCGGCGATCCCTCCCGCTATGGTGGACCCTTTGATCCGCTGGAAAGTGATATGATTGAGTTTGGTGTGAAGTCGGGTCTGCTGAATGACCGTTTGTCTGCAACCCTGTCGGTTTATCGCATTACCCAGAATAATGTGCTGCAAAATGCCAATGACCCGGGCAACCCCGATCTGCTGAAGCAAATCGGACAGGTGAGAGGAAAGGGCATTGAGCTGGATGTGTATGGACGACTGTTACCTACCCTTAGCCTGACAGCTAACCTGGCCATTAACCGTACTGAAATTACCAAGAGTGAGGATAAATCTGAAATAGGCCTGCAGGCTGCCAACGCGCCAAAGGCACAGGGTGGCTTATGGGGAAAGTATGATTTTACCGCAAAGCCATTGAAAGGGCTGGGTATCGCACTTGGCGCCAATTTCCAGGCAAAGCGTGAGTCGGGAGCCTATGATGTAACACTGCCAGGCTATTGTGTTGCTAATGCAGCCGCTTACTATTCTATTGATAAAATAAGGCTTTCCGC
>CAZREP010000035.1:19155-33625 GCA_964599035.1 uncultured Terrimonas sp.
GGGTAGGATATACGTTTTAAGCGTTGGTAGGTTAAACGAGAGCATGGAAAAGTGAAACGATAGAAGTGAGACAGCAGAGGTGGAGGGGTGAATAGTGAATCGTGAAAGGTGAAACCTGAGACCTGTAACCTGCGACTTGCAACCTGTACCAAAATGATACGGTATATCCTATTTTTACATAAATAAAAATCAGTGCATGCATACTTCAGCCCCGGTACTTCATAATGTTGCTTATACGAGAACGCATCGCATACTTCACTGGTTGATCGCATTTACTTTTTTATATATACTGCTAACGGTTTGGCTGCGGATGGACTGGATGAATAAAAATAAGATCGGGGAAATAGTAGCTGCCGGAATGGAAAAGCAGGATATTCACCTGTCAGGCGAAGCAGCCGCCAATATCGGGAGAGCTGTTCGCAGACCTATGTGGGATACGCATATTTACGCGGGCTATGTTTTGCTGCTGTTGTATGTGGTAAGACTGGCAGTGATGCGGATAGAAGGACCTGTGTTCAGTAACCCTTTTTCGGCGAAGATATCAGGTAAGGAAAGATTTAGATCTGCCATATATCTTGTATTCTATATCTGTCTGGGCTCATCACTGCTTACGGGGGTGTATATAGAACTGATAGGGAAAATAAATCCAGCTGTCTATAAAGTTATGAAGACTATCCATGTTCAATCCTTGTATTATTCCCTCGCTTTTATCTTTCTGCATTTAGCCGGTTTGGTGCTGGCAGAATTGGGTACGGAAAAAGGTATTATTTCAAGGATGATACATGGCAGGCGTGATTGAGTTCTGAATGAGGGTATAAGGTGGAAGGTGTAAAGTGAGGTACAAGTTACAGGGTGCAGGTTTCAGGGAGCATCTTCCTATATGCTCACATGCTCACACTTCCACATTAGCCCGCGGTCTGACGCTCCTTTCGTCGCGTGCCGACCGCTCCATTTTCAAATTTTCACATTCCCACATTTTCACATTCTCAAATTTCCACATTTACTTCCTCTTCCTCCGGTATTCTTTCGAGAGGTCAATGATCTCCACTTTTCTGAATTCAACGGGATGGCTTTCGCTTTGAAGGGAAATATATCCCGAAGACAGTAGCTGCCCGTCTTTCTTTTGGGCGGGATCATAATTATTTACCGCACCGCCTCCAATCTGGGGTTTTTCATATACCAGCACAGTATCGCTGTTGGCAATATGCTTGATGATGGAATCACCCAGCACGATCACTTCAGCGCGTACCCATTCCTCGTTGCGGAAAGTTTTAGAGGTGGAGTTTATACAATGCTTCGTGATCAGCTTGCCATCCATTTCTACATTGGTGCCAGGTGTGCACAGGTTGCAGGTGGTTCTTTCCCCTGTTGAATCACCGCCCAGTAACTGGTCTTCTATAGAAATGGGGAAGTCCTGGTCTTTGAGCATGGTAGCGGGATCCTGGCAGTGCAGCATGATGCCGCTGTTTTTGTAAGCCCAGCCTTCACCGCCTTTTACCTGCCCGCCTACAAAACGATACTCTACAGCGAGTATGTAATAAGAGTAAGGCTTTTTGTAAAAGATATGACCGTATTGCTGGTTGAAACTGTCGTATTGGTCGTAGGATACTTTCATTACACCGTCTTCCACGCGGAATGTGTTGCCGAAATTATCTTTGTAGTCGTGTCCCTTGATCTTTACCGTCCAGCCTTTCAGGTTCTTCCCGTTAAACAACTGCTTCCATTTCCTGTGATCGGTTTGTTGTGCATTGACAGCAATCATCAGGATCAAAAAAACGCAGCAGGAGACTATATTTTTCATATCAATAATATAAGTTCAAAAAATAAATATAGTACTTTATCCTTATCCTCTTTTGCAAAGGGGAGGGCGTGTTTACTTTCGGTGAGCGCTTTTCTCGCCAAAAGTAAGAGGCATTGACTTTATCAACCTTCATGACAAAGCATGAACCCACCCCAATCCTGCAAACTTATTAGCTTATCATATTTCGTCTCAATGCCTCATCCATTGTTTTAAGCGACTGTTATGGCCGATGCATTCTGTGCAACACACTATTCTTATCCTAAGATTTAGAAGGAGATAGCCACTAAGATTCTAATTTACACTAAAGCCTTTGTGACCATTTGTGAATTTGTGGCTATTCTCTGTTGTATTCATAAATCAGTCCACTTGCTCCCTGCTGGAATTAGTGGTATATAAAGAGTCGGATAAAACTCACGTTGGTGATCAGCAAGCCCTGCTTAATCGGCAGAATCTGTTAATTTTGTGGGCAACAGGCAGCGAAGTTATTTACATCTTTTTCTTTTAAACAGGCAGGTATGTTGCAACAATCGTTTTACGGGAGATGGTTATTATTCATTTGTTTGGCGCTGTTCCAGGATGCGTTGACTGCACAATCGCTAAGGCCGGCGAAGCTCACCTGTGAATACAAAACGAACCCCCTGGGGATTGATGTCAGGTTACCCCGGTTCAGCTGGAATGTGGAGTCAAACCTCCGTAACCAGCTCCAGACTGCATACGAAATAGAAGTAAGCGATGACCTTAAGCCATTTGCCGGAGGGAGCAGTTTAATTTGGCGTACCGGTAAAATAGCCTCTTCCCAAACTTTACATGTTGAATATAAAGGCTCTCCTTTAAGTTCATTTAAGCGGTATCATTGGAGGATCAGGGTTTACGACCAGCAAGACAAAGCTTCGGAATGGAGCGATACAGCCTGGTTTGAAACAGCCATGCTTTCGGAAAGCGACTGGGTAGCCAGATGGATTGGGGATGACAAGCCGGTGCCTGTAAATGAGGAAGATTTTTATGCTGCTGACCCCATGCCTGTTTTCCGGGATGTATTTGATGTGAATAAAAGAATCACGCAGGCCAGGTTATATATCACGGGTTTGGGCTATTATGAAGCCTATCTGAATGGCAAAAAAGTGGGAGATCATGTGCTTGATCCGGGCTGGACGAAGTATGACAGGCAGGTACAATATGCTGTTTATGACATTACAGGATTGCTGAAAAAAGGAAAGAATGTGGCAGGGGTTATGGTGGGAAATGGCTGGTATAATGTCCTTCCTATGCGCATGTGGGGGCGGTTCAACCTGAGAGATGCATTGACAACAGGACGGCCGGTGGTGAAGGCGCAAATAAGGGTAAGCTATGCCGATGGAACTGCTGAAACGATCATTACCGACCGCAACTGGCAGATGGCCCCGGGTCCGGTGATCAGGAATAGCGTGTACCGGGGAGAGGAATTTGATGCCCGCGCTATACCTGACAACTGGCTAACGGCTACCCATACCCTCAAAAGCTGGCAGGCTGCAAAAGAAGTGGAAGGTCCCGCAGGAAGGGTTATTGCGCAGATCCAGGAACCTGTGCGCATTACTAAAATACTGAAGCCTGTATCTGTAACGGAGGTTAGCCCGGGCGTGTTTGTATTTGATATGGGACAGAATTTTGCCGGTGCAGCCCGTATAAAAGTAAAGGGCAAAGCAGGCACAACAGTGGTGCTCCGTTACGGTGAGGATATACTGCAGGATGGCAGGCTAAATGTAATGACCAGTGTAACCGGGCAGATCAAATCGGGGAATGGCGGACCGGGTGCTCCCCGCATTGCCTGGCAGGAAGATCGTTATACATTGGCCGGGAACGGACTGGAAATATGGCAACCCCGCTTTACCTTCCATGGTTTTCGGTATATAGAAGTAACCGGGTGGCCGGGAAAACCAACGCTAAATGATATAGAAGGCTTGCGAATGAATTCGGATGTTGCACCGGTTGGATCATTCAGCTGTAGCAATGGCATGTTCAATAAGCTGGATAAAATAACGGACTGGACATTCCTGAGCAATATTTTCAGCGTACAATCGGATTGCCCGGCAAGAGAGAAATTTGGTTATGGCGGAGACATTGTTGCCACTGCCGAAGCTTATATATACCGGTATGACATGGTCAATTTTTATCGAAAGGCGATACAGGATTTTGAAAACGACCAGCGGTCACGGGGTGGCATAACCGAAACTGCTCCTTATGTGGGTATCGCAGACAAGAGCCCCGGCGATCAGTCGGGCCCGCCGGGGTGGCAATTGGCCTTTCCCCTGCTGATACAGCACCTCTATGATTTTTACGGCGACAGGCGGGTGATTGAGGAGCACTACGACGCGGTGGTAAAGCAGGTGAATTTCTTAAGGGAAACGGCAAAGAACAATCTTCATTTCCAGGACATCAGTGATCATGAAGCCCTGGATACCAAGCCGGAATCACTTACCGCATCAGCGTTTTATTTACACCATGTGCAATTGCTGGCAAATTTTGCGCGTATCCTTGGCAAAGAGGAAGATGCCCAGGCGTATGAAAAGCTGAGCGTCCGGGTCAAAGCCGCCATTACAGCGCAGTTTATGGTGGAGGGTACGGGACGTTTTGATAATGCAACCCAGTCGGCCCAGCTTTTTGCTTTGTATTATCAACTGGCCCCAGAAGCAGAAAAGCGGAAGGTATTTGATCAATTGCTGAAAGAGTTTGAAAGGCATGGCAATCATGTGTCTACCGGTATTTTTGCCACTAAAATGATGTTTGATGTGTTGCGCGAATGGAACCGGAATGATGTGGCATATACTATTGCCGGTCAGCAGAGCTTCCCGGGCTGGGGATATATGGTAGCGCAGGGTGCCACCACCTTGTGGGAAACCTGGGCATACTCTGATAATGTGTATTCTCAGAATCATCCCATGTTCGGCTCTGTGAGCGAATGGTTTTACCGGTCGTTGCTGGGCATCAACAGTACTGCTCCCGGGTTTGAAAAGATCATCATTAAGCCGCAGCCTGCCGGCGATTTAAGTGCCGCGACAGGCTCCTATTTTTCTGTTCGTGGAAAAATTGCCGTGGAATGGAAAAAGGAAGATCATCAGTTCACGCTCAATGTAACGCTTCCGTCAAATACCACTGCTGAAGTATGGGTGCCGGCGGTATCGGCTGCGGCTGTCGCAGAATCGGGTAAGGCTTTGTCTGAAGCTGCAGACGTTTCGGTGATGAGAGAAGAAAAGGGGTACGTGGTATTAAAAACGGGCGGGGGGACCTACCGGTTTGTCAGTGGGGATAAGAAATAGTAAGCCCCGGGTGATAGTTAATCGTCCCGACGGGGTCTTCATAGCCGGGCATTTGTGGGCAGCCAGAGACTCCGGCGAATGGTACAGCAGCGCTTCATAACTGACTGCCAGGGTTTGTCGATGCCTTCTGCACCAGGGTTTCAATGCTGTTTACGAAGCCTTTATGAGAACCCCGGCGAGAACAAATCCTGGATAACTATTTTATTCGTGTATTCTATACAACAAAAAAGAGATAGCCACGAAGCTACGAATTCCATCATTCTGCCCCGCAGAACGATGGAATTCGTGGCAGCCCTAAACAGCGGCATCATGCATTACTTTCCGCTTCTTTTTCCATCATCAGGTAGGCTTTGATAAAGCCGTCGAGCTCGCCATCCATCACCGGCTGCACATTACCTACTTCATAATCGGTGCGGTGGTCTTTGATCATTTTATAGGGATGGAATACGTAAGAGCGTATCTGGCTGCCCCATTCGATCTTCTTCTTGCTGGCATTTGAAGCATTTTTCAGCTCTTCCCGTTTACGCAGCTCTTCTTCGTATAAACGGCTTTTGAGCATTTTTAGGGCTTTTTCCCTGTTCTCGCCCTGTGTACGGCTTTGCTGGCATTCCACGATAATACCTGAAGGGATATGCTTTAACCTTACCGCAGTCTCCACCTTGTTTACATTCTGACCGCCCTTGCCGCCGCTGCGGTAAAATTCCCATTCGAGATCTGCAGGGCTTATGGCGATATCAATAGAATCATCTACGAGGGGATATACAAAAACGGAGGCAAAGGAAGTATGCCGCCGGGCATTGCTGTCGAATGGTGAAATACGTACCAGGCGATGTACCCCGCTTTCGGATTTAAGGAATCCGTAAGCGAAAGGTCCATCAAACTGCAGCGTTGCCGACTTAACGCCGGCACCATCGCCTTCCTGCCAGTCTAATTCACTAACGCTCCAGTCCTGTTTTTCGCCATACATACGGTACATGCGGGCCAGCATTTCGGCCCAGTCCTGGCTTTCCGTTCCGCCGGCACCGCTGTTGATCTGCAGTACGGCAGGCAGCTCGTCTTCCGGCTGGTTGAGCGTGCTTTTAAATTCTGCTTCTTCGATACGGCTGTTGGCAAGCTCATATGCCGCTTTTACTTCCTCTTCCGATCCTTCTCCTTCTTTCCAGAAATCGAACAGCACGGCAAAGTCTTCCACCGCCATATGCACTTCTTCATACAGCTTTACCCAATATTCATTGAGCTTAATGTCTTTAAGTATCTGTGTGGCCCGGGCGTTATCGTCCCAAAAACCGGGAGAAAGGGTGAGTTGCCTGTCGCTCGCTATTTTATCGCGCCTGTTGGCAACGTCAAAGAAACCTCCCCAATCCCGCCAGTCGGGACCTCATATCTTTTATGTGCTCTTGTGTCATAGCGGCAAAAATAAGGGATATTTGAAATTTCAAATTTGAAATCTCAAATATCAAATACACTCACCTGCAGCAATCTTTTTTCACAAATAGTCCCTTTAAAAAATGCAGGAAGGAAAATATGATCTTCTTTGTTGTCATCTTGTGTAAAGTTACGGATATATGGTCAGATGCTGTCAGGTATCAGGTTGCGCCGTGTGCCGAAAGCTCATTGCAGACAGCTCCTTTGGTATTTTTCTTTTCGGATTTTTAGATTTTTTTGGTTCTTGTGATTTGGTTCTTTGGGGTGTCAGGTATGTGGTTTAAGTGCTGTTTGACGATAGCTGAAAGCCCACTGCTGATAGTCGAAAGCTGATCGCTGACCGTTAGTTCACAAAATTCCAGAAGATCCCCACTTTAAAGAGTAATCCCTGGTAGGGGTACAAGGGTGCCGCCATATTGTTGTTGGTAAAAGAGAAGCCATCCAGGTCCAGCGTATTGAGATTTTCCAGCCTTACAAAGGCGCTGAAGCTCCTGATCCTGAAATGTACAAAAGCTGCGATATCGGGTAAATTGGCTATGCGGATGCTGTCTTGCGGGAAGAACTGGCCTGTTACCGGTGAATAGTTATCAGCTGTGTAGGGCGGATAGTACCTGGAATCCAGACCCAGTGCAATATTCAGGTTCCTGAAAAACCGGCCCTGGAAAACAATCCGGTTGCGTAAGTAAAGCAGTGGGATATTAACAGGCGTATTGCCGGCTGTTTTTTGGAGCGCTACGTCTGCATACCAGTGCCAGAATTTACTTAGTTTGAAGTCTTTGCTGCCTTTGATCTGCAGCACATTAAAAGGTGACGTTTGCTGGTCTGCTTCGTAAAAGCTTTTGAAATAGGCATAATTGCCGATCAGATAATAGTGACCGGTGAGTTGCAGTTGTAAAGCCGGTAATGTAAGAGAACTGAACAGGTGGGTAATGTTCTCCTTGCTGGTACCGTCAGGAGGGGTTTTAACCGGGAACCCGCTGTTATTGCGCAGCAGGTAGGAGGGGGTACGGTTGGCGTTCTCAAAGCCCACCCGCAACGATCCTATTGTATTGCTGAGCAGTCTTTCAAGGCTTATATAGGCACGGTAATCGCCTGCGTTAAACCCGGTGGCATACAAATGGGCATACGCTTCCATATCCCATTTTTTGTTGCGGGTGCGGTTCCTGTACTCCCCGTGAAGGAAAATATTATAAAGCATATCACGGCTAAGGTCGGCTTTTTTTAACGACAGGTTTTGGATACTGGCTCCCACTTTCAGGAACTGTTGCTGGTTTTTGATGTCGGGGAACTGATATATGGAAAGATCATTAATGGTTTCTTTCCAGGCACTCCGGTACAGGAGGGTATCAATGCCCGTAAGGTCTACGTTATAGTTTTTCTTGTAAAAAGCGCTGTCGGGCGCTATGTCCTGGAAAAGGTAGGTGTAGGTATTGTACCCGAAGCTGTGTTCGATCCTGAACCTGGGATAGAAGAGCTTAATAACAGTGGAATCAGTTACCAGTGAATCTTTTTTCCCGAAATCGTATTGTTGTCTTATGAGCAGCTTGAGCTGGTTATATTTATTCCCTGTTTTTAACCCGGTGTTGAAAGGGTCGCGGCTGTAGCCGGCGTTTTCTGCTATATTGACCGGGATATTGAACCGGTCTGAATAGATGCCCGTTTTATCTACCATAAAGCTGTCATTGACTATGCCTCCATTCTCGGCAGACTGCAGACCGTTGGTCAACCCGATAAAATATATACCGTATCTTTTGTTGGGCGACTGGTAATAAGTGTTAAACCGTAAATTGGAGTGATTGGTATTCTGGCTTTTGAAAAAGCCCGGCGCATTGATGAGCCTGAACTGGAAAGCAAAGTTCCAGTTGGGTTTTATATTTTGCGTGTGTATAATATTAATGAACTGCTCCGCACCGCTGCCAATAAGGTAGTTTAATTCGGTGAAGGGCCGGGTGGTATTATAAAACCGCGTTTGCTCAATATCAAATGCGTAAGCGTCAAACGCGTGAAAGCCCGGATCCCATCCCGGTGCCGTGGATGGGTTGAACAGTAGAGAACTGGTAGCTGTTCCGTTATTTCCCAGCCACACATATTCCGACTTTAGCGGAACCTTTATATAAAAATCGATCAGGGAGGAGTCGAATGTGTAGGAGCGTACCGAATCAATGTATTTGAAACGGATGCTTACAGAATCGGCAAAAGGATCACGGTGTTCAAATTTTATAGAATCGCTGCCTCCCGACCGGGCTCCCCGGCCCATATTGCCGATGTTACCCAGCCTTCCGGGAAGTCGCTGCGACAAGGCAGGCAGTGCGGAGCACACTAATATGGACAGCAGCAGGTATGTAAATATTCTTTTCAACGCTGTGAGCCTGGTTCTATATGCGGCGAAAATACCTGAAATCGTTGCATATTGATTCAAAAAAGATCCCAATCAGATAGCTTTAACTAACTCTTTAAATAATACGGTGAGCTTTGGTTCTGCCGCCGCCGCCGCCTTCAGCACTTCTTCATGCGTAATGGCCGTATTTTCTTCTCCGATACCCATATCCGTAATTACACTTACACCAAATACCTGCATGCCGGCATGTACTGCTACGATCACTTCCTGCACGGTGCTCATGCCTACGGCGTCTGCCCCCAGCTTGTGGATCATTTTATATTCCGCATGCGTTTCAAATGTAGGACCCGTTACGCCAAAATACACCCCTTCTTTTACAGGGATACCCAGTTGCGTTGCGATGGCTTTTCCTTTTTCGATCAGTTTTTTTGCATACGGCTCACCCATGTCGGGGAAGCGTGGTCCAAAGGCGTCTTCGTTCCTGCCTATGAGAGGGTTTACGGTGGCGAGGCTGATGTGGTCGGTAATGATCATCAGGTCGCCAACGGTAAAAGATGGATTCACACCGCCTGCGGCGTTGCTGATAAGTAGTGTATGGATCCCGAGTATTTTCATTACGCGGATGGGAAAAGCCACTTCTGCGGCAGTATGACCTTCGTAAAAATGGAGGCGCCCGGCCATTACCAGGACACTTTTTTGGTCTATCCGGCCGAAAATGAGCCTGCCCGAGTGTCCTTCAACGGTAGAAGCAGGGAAATGGGGTATTTCATTGTAGCAGATCTCTCTTTCGACCACTATTTCGCCTATAAAATTGCCCAGTCCGCTACCCAGCACTATTCCTGTTTGCGGCATATTAGGCTGAAGGTTTTTGATATATGTAACAGCTTCTGCTATCTTTTCGGGTATTGCACTCATGCACAGGTATTGTTATGGCGGCAAAGATAAGGGGAGCAGAAGGTATAAAGGGAAGAATCGGGGGAAAAGGCAGAGAGGAGACCAGACAGTACGTTTTTTGTAACGTTCGTCGAAACTTTTTGCCTTTTCCCTGTCTTTTTTATACTTCAACAGGATTATTATCGTTTTGCAGGAATGGCTTTATTTTTTCTGCCCTAAATATAACCCTATGGCTATAAAAAAACTAAGGCTTTTTTTGCTGGTGATTGTTCTGCCCGCATTGGTATTTACGCTGGCGGTGGGAATGCATAAATTCCAGCATACCGCTGTTGCGCAAAATACAGGAGCCGATATTTCAGCCGCTGCTACCTGCACCGGGAGTATGAACTGCAAGGCCTGTAAAAATTGCAGCTCCTGTAAGCACTGTAAAGAAGACAAGGGCTCATGCGGCGTATGTAAGTGAACCTTTTCTGTATGACAGTGTAAGCGGTAATTATTTTTAAATAGTATGCCACTAATGCACGAATATTTTTGTTCGTGAATTAGTGGCATTAAAACTTTAATAGGCGGGATCAACCGATTAATTCAATGCAGCCAGTAATTTTTTGTTTAGCGCTACATAATCTTCGTTTTTGGCAGCGGCAGCCAGTTCAGTGGACTTATTGGCTGCAGCAACAGCATCCTTCTTTTTACCCAGTTTTGCCAGGCATTTGGCTTTCTGATGCCAGATCCAGTAGGCGTTTGGGTCTTTTTCGGTGGCTTTGTTGAACCAGCCGAGCGCTTTGTTCAGATCCTTTCCGTTTTCGAGATAGTAGGCAGCGGCAGCAAAATAAGGAAAATCTTCTTTTCCTTCGAGGCTGCTGATCTGTGCATTGATCTTGGTGTTGATATCGGTGGTAATAGGAATAATAACAAGCGTTTTGTCCCATCCAATGATCATATCCATAGAAGAAGGGCGGATATTGTCGAAAGAGATCATAAAGGACTCCAACGAAAAGGGAATGTCGACAGCGGCGATCTTAACGCGTACTACATCCTGGTCTTGCTTATAAGCCGCGGGGCTCGTTACGTTTAGCTGCCTGGTGAGGATCACGGTCCATTCTCCGGCATTGGGAATGGTAAGCAATCCGTATTTGCCGGCAGGAACTTTTTGTCCGCCGAAAGTTACATCATCACCAAAGCTGATGGTGGTAGCAGCGTTCGCGCCGGTACGCCATACTTTACCATAAGGCACAAGGTCTCCAAAGATGGTCCTGCCTTTTACTGCGGGTCTGGAATAAGACAGTTCAACGGCAGATAGCCCAAACTCCTGCTTTACCGTTTGCTGTGGTGAAGGAGCCGGCGTTTTCAGTTGCTGTGCTTCCGCAAAGCATATTGCGGCAGAAAAAGCGGCAAGTAAGAAGATCTTTTTCATCTGTAGTTGTTTTTTGATTAAATAATCAGTTCTGTGTCTTAACTGGATAAACCCTGCAAGCAGCATTGCTTATTGTTATTACGGCGAAGATAATGTTTACATCAATGTAATTCAACCCCGAAAAGGAAATGAAAAAAAATTGGCAGGCCGGGGCAGTATATCTGCTTAGAACCGAATGGTAACGGTAATTTCAGCGTTAGTGGTATTGCCTGTCAGCTTCCACTGCGGGCCTTCTTTTATAACACGTATAGCCTCCTGGTTGCAGGGAAGACAGGTGGAACGGATGACCTTAAAATCTGAAAGCTGTCCGTATTGGTTTATGGTAAAAGATACGTCAACCAAGCCATGAACGGGAGTTGATCCCTTTCCCGGCGAACGGGTATTGTTCATTAAATAAATGTCATAATTTTTCCAGCCGTCTGCAGGCACTGCCCCCGGAACTTCACCGGCACTTTTATTGTCATTAGCTGATAATGCTCTTTTCTTTTGGATCCCATAGGCGGATACCACCACTTCGCGCATTTGTGCTGTATCGGGCTGAAGCATAACGGTGTTGACCGGAACGCCTGCATATAGGACTACTTCCTTCGGTTGAAAGCCCACAGATCTCAGGTTTGCCACCAACGAGTTTTTTCCGCTTATGAGCTTGAAATTCCCCCGTGCATCGCTATAGGTTTCCGATAGCGTATCACCAGGGCGGATATTTACGAAAGGTAATGGTGTTTTATTATGATCAGTTATTTTACCGGTAAAGATATTAATATGAGCGGGTGCCGGGGCTTCACTTTGCGCTGCAGCAACAGGGATACTGCGGGATTCGCCTGTTTGGCTTTTTTCTCTTTCTGATCCTTCGATCGCCTGTGCCTGCTCTATCGCTTTGACTGCAGCAGCCTGGTCTGCTGCGGTAAAACCTTGCGTAGGGGCTACAGTATCATTTTTGGACTCCGGCTTTGGCAGAGGAGCCTGCTTTATTCGCTGCGGTGGAGGTGGAGGAGCCTGGGGTGACAGCTTTTCCGGTATCGGAGATAACGGGGTGCTTTTCTCCTCGCGGCTTTCCTTTACGGCGCTGTCTGCAGCCACCGGTGCTTTTGTAGTATCGCGACTTTCTTTTACCGGGGCAACTGCTGTTTCTTTTTTTTGTGCAATATGGTTTCCCACAGGTGAAAGCCAGTACCAGGTAAATGCCCCTCCCAGTACAATAAGGATAGATGCCGCGGCACTCCACCATATTTTGTGGCTGTACAGGGAAGCTGTTTTGCTCCTGCCTGTTCTTTGCTGCAACCTTTTTTTAAGGTCTTCAATATCCGGCACAATACCGGCAGCCGGTCGTTGGGCATAACCTTCCATGGCTTCAGCAAGAAAGGGATCTTCCAGCGCCGCTTTTTCCATAGCATGGCGTTCCTGTGCAGACATCTGCCGGCTCAGGTAGCGTTGTATATCTGCTGCTGTGTAGTGTTTGATATGGTTGTTATTTTCCGGCATTGGTTATTTGGTGAATGGTGAGTGATCTGAGCTCTGATGTTCCTTTGTCGCGTGCCGACCGCTCCATTTTCAAATTTTCACACTTCCACATTTTCAAATTCATCCTCCTTCTATACAATTTTTCAAATTTCGCCTCCCGTTCTGGATATAGCTTCTTACCTTATTCCATTCGTGACCTGTAATTTCGGCAATTTCATCATAACATTTCTGCTGTAAATAAAAAAGCTGTATCACCTGCTTTTGCTCATCCGGTAAGGTTTCCATACATTTCTCCAGCTTAATGAAGCGGGCTTCTTTCTCCAGCATGCCATTCAGATGCACCGTTTCTTCCAATTGCATATGATCGGCGTTAAATCCGGTGGTTTTAAGGTTTTTAGGGGTACGCAGTTGCATCAGGCAGTAATTGCGCGTAAGCGTGTGCAGCCAGCTTTTAAAGTGATGCACTTCATGCAGCTTCAGCTTTTCTACCAGTTCTTCAAAAATGCTCATCACGGCATCTTTGCTGCGCTCGCTGTCGCTGAAATACTTTAGGCAAACCCCGTATACCAGTTCCATATACCGCTGGTAGAGTTCCGACAGCATGCCCATATCCTGCGTTTGCTTATATAAAGCTACAAGCTCCGCATCAGTATGAACTGCCGTTGATATGTTTTTAATAAAAGCCAAGCAAAGAGAAAAGTGGAACCAAAGATAAAAGATAATAAGAAAGGAAAGCAGCAGGTGCGGTGAGCCTTTAACCTTCTTTTACATAAAATATTCCTTCCTGCTTGTGTAATGCCTCCCGGCATTGCATCCATCCTTCAAACTAAACCTTAAAATTGTTTGTATGAAGTATGTAATTATCTGCAGCATACTGATCATTGCTGCCTTAACCGCTTTTTTGCCGTGCGCTGCTTTTATAGTAAAAGGTAAAGTTACCGAAAGTACAGGTACGCCTCTTCATGATGTATCGGTGACTGAAAAGGGCACGGCGAATATTGTGCAAACCGATGCCAATGGCGATTTTGTCATTACTGTTGCTAATGCTGATGCCATATTGGTTTTCTCGGCACTTGGCTTTGATACTAAAGCAATAAAGGTATCGGGGAAACCGGTGCTCCGGGTTCAATTATCTGCATCGGTTACAGATCTGCAGGATATCGTTATCGCTACTGACTGTACGGTTAAAAAGAAAGACCTTACAGGATCGAAAGCAAAGGAATCGGAAACGGCTGCGGGCTTACAGTCCACGGTAGCAGGTGCGGTGGTAAGAGCAAATGGACCTTACCCTCCGCCTGTGGCCAGAAACAGGCGTGCTCCCTATTATCATACTTACCCTGCGCCGGGTGAGGGTTTTAATACCGAAGGCTATGATGGCATCGTGGAAAACCGCTTTCGCGCAGTGAAAGACAATCCGCTGTCTACATTTTCCATAGATGTGGATGCTGCTTCTTACAGCAATGTGCGGCGCTTTATAAACAACGGGCAGTTGCCGCCTGCCGGTGCTGTGCGCACGGAAGAGCTGATCAATTATTTTCATTACGATTATCCGCAGCCGAAAGACGATGATAAGCCTTTCTCCATTTATACGGAACTCTCCGAAGCACCATGGAACAACGCGCATCGCCTGGTGCTGATCAGTCTGCAGGGCAGGAAAATAGCTACGGAAAATATCCCATCTTCCAACCTCGTTTTTTTGATCGATGTATCGGGATCAATGGAAGATGCCAATAAGCTGCCCCTTGTAAAGCGATCCATGAAGATGCTTACGGATCAGCTCCGTGAAAAAGATAAGGTTGCCATAGTGGTATATGCCGGAACTGCCGGAGTGGTATTGCCTGCTA
>CAZREP010000036.1:0-33098 GCA_964599035.1 uncultured Terrimonas sp.
CATACTCATATTCAAGGCTCCTGCAATCCAACCGGATGGCATAGCCCTCCCTACCGAACATAGAAGCGAACTGATCCATGATACCGCATTTCACCCCGGCAAACTGATGCTCCGCAGCCTGCGCAATCTTCACCATTTCTGTTTTGGACAACCCTAATGCAAACAGCTCATTTAAAGCATATACCACGCTGCATTCCACCGCGGCAGAAGAAGACAGCCCCGCCCCTATTATAACATCACCGTCCAGCGCCAGATTAAATCCACCGATAGCCATGCCGCGCCCTGACAATTGATCCACCACGCCCAGCACATAATCTGTCCAGCTTTTTAACGGACGCACATCCTCAATCCTGCAGGCATATGTTTCATTAAAAGCAAGCGAAACAAGCTGTATGCTATCATCACTTCTTTTGTTAACGGCAACATAGGCTGCCTTATCAATAGCGGCAGGAAGCACAAACCCCTCATTATAATCCGTATGCTCGCCAATGATATTCACCCTTCCCGGGGAGCGGAACAGCAGAGGTTCCGCGTTAAAATGCGCTCCGAATTTTTCCTTTAATACCCGGGTATTATATTTGCTATGACTCATTTTTTCCTCTCATTATATTTTTCCTGGTGCCTGTCTGCCGGCAGGTCAGTTGGGGTTGCAGCCTTACTCAAAGAGGATGTAATATACTCACCAAATGCTTCATTGGCAACAGCTCATTATTATTTTACTACAGGGAAGGCCACTATTCTCACCTTGGTACAACCGTAGGGAACAAGAACTATTTTTTGGGAAACGGTATCTACTTTCCCCATGTACAACCCATTTCTTGCAGTAACCGGCAGCGGTGCCACATCATTTACGATCTTCCAGCCGGGGATCTTTTTTGCCCCTACTGTGATCTCAACAGGAGCATGAGCAAGGTTCCATACAAAATCATTCCCTGCGGGCTTCACCCGCTCTACCATTACATTTGCTGCAGGATCGTTTATCACAGCCTCTTCTATTCCATAATTCCAGTCGCCGTCAGGGAAAACACTATAATAATCTCCCTCTTTTTCATCCGTATCTTTTTTCCAGCTTTCACCCAGCTTTAACGCATACACCAGCGGTCCGCGCTCCACAGCTCTTGAATTACGGCCCCATTCCGATATGGTAACGATCATTGGTAAACGAAGCTCAAGCCGATCTCCGCTTTGCCAGGTACGGGTAAGAGTGATCACCTGCCCGCCTTTTTCCCGGCGGAGTATTTTTCCGTTCAGGGAGATTACCGCTTCCCCGCACCATGCGGGTATCCGTAAGGCAAAATCGAACGCTACCGGCTTTTTAGCACTGATGTTAAAAATTACCCGGTCGTCGAAAGGATAAGCTGTTTCCTCATCAATGGTCACTTCTGTTTGCGCGGCACCCAATGTTGTGGTTAGCCGGTTAGGGCTATACAGCAATGCCGCTACTCCCCCGCCGGGTGTGCCATACCAAAGGTGCGAGGCAAATTTTGTCCAGCCCTGGTGCATATTGGCAAGACAGCAGGTATAACCGCTACGCATGCCCAGCACATTATTCATTTCCCTCCAGAAAGGCAGCGAGAAATTAAACACCCCTTTTTTGATATGCACCTGGTTGGCGATCTGGAAATATTGCTTATTGTTGTAGTCATCGGTGGTTTGAGGGGGAAGTGCATTAAATGCCATGCGTTCCAGCGCATCCATATAGGTGAGATCGCCGGTAGCCGCAATGGTTTGTTCGAGAGAGAACATGCTTTCCACCACCGCGCAAAGCTCTGTTCCCTGCACCGGACCGTTGCCATGCAGATCTTCATCGGCAGAAAAAACACCCATCGGCAATCCATGCAGGGTCATCAGGTCGTGAAAGCCGGTATGCATTGCCTGCAGGTATTTTGCATCGCCTGTTCTGCGGTACTGCACCACAGGATCCTTTAGCCCCATGGCTACATTTACGCCATGCCTTGTCATCCATTTTTTTTCATTCTGGTAGGCTGCGGCATTGATCACCCAGTCGCGGCCCGCAAACCAATCGCTCCAGGGAAAGCTTTGCGCGTGTACATCAGCGGCCAGGCCGGGAAGGAATTTCTCTTTTGTAATGCCGTACAGCCATTCAATCATCAATACATTATCTGCCCCGCGGGAAGTTGCCCATTCCGTCCATTTGCCGATAGGGCATGAGCGGAGCGACTGCTGCTGGTATCTGAAATACGCGCTCATAAACCGGATCACCCGCATATCGCCCGTGGCGTTGAAGTATTGCTGCATCACTTTCAGCATCACCATTTTGGGCCACCAGTCTTCCCCCTCGCTGCAATCGGCGGGTGTAACTTTTTTGCCGGTTTCTCTTTCCCATTTTGTTATCGGCCCGAAGTAACCCGAAGGGCGCTGGTTGTTGAGCGTCCAGTTAATATATTTCAGCACTTTGTTTTTCAGTTGTCCGTCGTTCAGCAGGTATGCCAGGGGTACAGCTCCATCCAGCCAATAGGGCGTTTCCTCCCACCCGTCTCCTTTGCCTCCGAGCCATCCGTTATCGTTTTTTATTTTTTCATATACTTCATCCAGGTGCCCTGTTGTGCCGCTTTTCATGATCTGTAACTGGTGAAGCAGCCATCCTTTGGGTTGAATGGCTCCCAGGGGCACTTCCCTGTATTTATCCGGAGCAGGCCATACAGCAGGAACTTTATTGGCCTGGGCAAAGGATTTCTGTACCGGCAGCACAAATCCTATAAAGATCATGCAGAAAAAAAAACAATATTTTTTTGAGTTCCGTTTTGTCATCATTGCCCGATATTTTCTGTCTGCTATTCCGTTCCGGAAGGTAAAGGAAGCAGCGTTCCTTTCTTTGCGGGCTCACCAAAATAGGGGGTCCCGTCACGCTTCCAGCTTATTTTTTGCATCCGGGGTGAACGGTATCCTCCGCACCCCTGTCCGGGAAGATCATTGGCATGATATAATATCCAGTCTTCTTTCCCATCCGGCGATTTGAAAAATGAATTATGCCCGGGTGCATATACCGCGTTTTTCTCAGATCTTTCAAATACAGGCGCAGCAGCTTTTTTCCACGACCGGGCATCAAGCAGATCGCCGCCACCTGTGAAACGAAGCAGCCCCAGTGCATAGTAGTCTGTCCAGCAGCCGCTGGCCGAGAATACAATAAACAGGTTGCCATCATGCTGCAACGCCTGCGGACCTTCATTTACATTTACATGAGGCGGGTTATTGGCATCATGAAGGTCACCATGTGTTTCCCACTGGTACGCAGGTTTGGAAATACAAACCCTGTTGCCCTCTATTGTCCATGGATTTTTCAGCTTCGCTATGTAGATATTCTGCTGCCCGTTCGTACCGCCTTCCCACCCCGACCATATTATATACCACTGCCCTTTGTACTCAAATACATCCCCGTCAATAGCCCATTTATCGGAAGGGTCGGCGATCTTTCCTTTAAATATCCATTCTCCCTCCATCGGGTCGGGCGATGCGTTTTCCAGCACATACATCCGGTGGTTATTATTGTTGCCGTCATCGGCAGCAAAATAGGCGTACCATTTACCTTCAATAAACATAATTTCCGGCGCCCACAATTGTTTGGAATACATGGTACCCTCCGGTGGTGTATAAATTGTTTTATGCGCTGCCGTTTTCAGATCCGCGAGACTTTTTGTTTTCCAGATGCCGATCCGGTTTCCGAGCGTATGGGTATAATAGTAGTACCCGTCTTTATAAAAAGAATAGGGATCTGCACCTGCAGGCAGCAGCGGATTGCTGAACATACGCCTGTTATCCTGCGATCGGCTTTCACCCGAAATAAAAAGCAACGGAACAAAAAATATGATCAGAATAAAGCTCCTCATGCGCTGACAGGTAGTGTAAGTAGCCGGCGGTCTGACGCTTCTTCGTCGCGTACCGACCGCTTTCATTTTCAAATTTTCAAATTCACACACTTTCAAATTAATTGACCTTATACAACTGCTTATGCACTTCCTGCGCTTTCTGCAGGGGTATTTTCAGCATCTTCCTGTCGTAGGTAAAGAAACCGTTGGTTTCAATTTCCACATCAGTTGTTTGCGTATATATTGCTGCGGATAATCCCTTACCGATCAAATTGTGTAAGCGATCGATAAACTCTGCATATTTATTAAACAGTTCATCGCTGTTTTTAAAGCTTTGATATCCCCAGTTTTTTGTATCCTGCCAGGTATGACCTTCCACAGGCAGACCAAGCCCGCCAAACTCTCCCAGCACCAATGCCTGCTGCTTGCTTCCAAATATAGTGGGATCAGGCATCTCCGGGTCGGGATAATGATGAATATCAATGATATGGCCTGCATAGAAAAAATTACCGCCGCTTGCTTCGTTCACCAGGCGCGTAGGATCCATACGCATTGTCCACTCCGTGATCTCTTTGGTCTTAAACTGTCCCCATGCTTCATTGAACGGAACCCATGCCACTACAGAAGGGAAATTATAACAGGCATCCATGATCGCTTTCCATTCCGTACGGTAGATCGCTTCCGACTCAGGGGCACGGTCTTTATCCAGATTAAGCCCTGTTATCTGACCTGCACGCATATCCCACTTATTGCCTCCCATATCGCCGCTGGGCATATCCTGCCATACCAGCAAACCAACCTTGTCGCAGTAATAATACCAGCGTGCAGGCTCTACCTTTACGTGCTTTCGGATCATGTTGAATCCGATCTCCTTGGTTTTTTCTATATCAAACTTCAATGCTTCATCTGTGGGCGCAGTATATAACCCGTCGGGCCACCAACCCTGGTCGAGCGGGCCATACTGGAATACAAACTCATTATTGAGCAGCATGCGGTATATCCCGTCTTTCCCTTTTCCGAGCGACGACTTACGCATGCCAAAATAGCTTCCCACTTCATCAATCGTCTTACCCTTACGGATAACCGAAACTTTAAGATCGTATAAGAAAGGATCAGCCGGCGACCACAACTTTGGACTGCTGATAGACAGGGTGGCTGTTGTTTCCCCTTTCAGCGTTTGTGTGGCCACCTGCTGCTGACCATCCCATGCCGATACCGCAATCTCATCGCCCGGCAGAAGATTGTCTGCTTTCACCTCCACCGTGAGTGTTTGCTTATCTATATCCGGGGTTTGCCGGGTAGATACGATGTACGTTTGAGGTACATTTTCCATCCAGACGGTTTGCCATATTCCTGTTACAGGCGTATACCATATCCCCCGGGGATTCTTTACCTGCTTGCCGCGCGGCTGGGGACCCTCATCCGAAGGATCCCATACCCTTACGGCAATTTCCTGCTTCGTTCCTTTTTTCAATGCGCCGCTGATATCAAAACCAAAAGGATCATAGCCACCCTGGTGTGACCCTACCTTCGTTCCATTTATATACACTTCACATTCCCAGTCTACCGCGCCAAAATGCAGCAATACTTTTCCCTTTCTGAATGAGGGTGCAATATTTACGGTTCGTTTATACCACAGTACACTGTCTTTTCCCACTGTTTTGCCAACTCCCGATAAGGAAGATTCCACCGTAAACGGCACCAGAATATTCCCGCTGTATTGGGCGGGTATGGCTTTGGCATCATCCTTCGGTAAAATGCTGTACTGCCATAAGCCGTTCAGGTTCATCCAACCGCTGCGGGTAAGCTGCGGTCGGGGATACTCGGGCAGGGGGTTGGCAGGGTCTACTTTAGCCGACCACTCCGTTGAAATTCTGCCGGGAACAGGCTGCCATTGCGACTGGGCGTACGATCCCATGCCGATCGCTGCCAATAGGGCCAAGGAAAAGAATTGCTTCATGATAATTGCTTTGAATGATAAACGGTACACAATATTCTGCAATAATATATAATAATAACCCGGTGTACAAATCTGCAGGACGAGGGTGTGGTTAGCCGGCTGTACAACTGCTATGCGGCGCCTGTTGCGACGCTCCGTTCAGGGTTCGGAACGTTGTGCAGCAGGAAAGGTAGGCAACAAACATTCCAGATTTTAGTACTTAAAATAAAAAACTGTGGTAAATATTCATCTGAAGTTTGTAAATTAACATCTCAACCCAATTGCCTACATTACCTGCAATATCACTTCTGTCCGTTATTTCAAGTATGAAGGTTGGAGGGGAATAAAAAAGCCCCGGAGATAGCCGAGGCGCTAAATGTTTTCACAACGGAATAATCCTTATTGTGAATTGCTTTCAATTATTAAGTACTAAATTAAAATAATTTTTAAATAAATGTTGCAAATATGAAAAAAATTTTAGGGTTGGATCTAGGGACAAATAGTATTGGTTGGGCGTTGATAGACAAGGAGGGAAAGAAAATATTCGGAATGGGGAGTAGAATTATTCCGATGGGGACAGATAAACAGGACTACGAAAAAGGTATTGGGATAACTAAAAATGCTGACCGAAGAACAAAACGTACTATTCGTAAAATGAATAAGCGTTACAAACTTCGCAGAAATAAGTTATTGTATATACTTCACGAATTAGGATTGTTACCCGAGCAATTTAAATTCAAAAATGGTATTCCTGAAGCAACTAAAATTCAAGAATTGGAGCTACTTCCAATTCCAAGAAAACGAGAGTATAATGAGAAAAATCAAAGAAAAGATAGAGTTTACGTAGATGGGAAGCGAGTAGAGCAAGAGCCAGATTCTATTCTCAATTATGGATTAAGAGTAAAAGCATTAGACGAATCCGTAGAACCTAAAGAGCTAGGGAAAATACTGTATAGCTTCAATCAACTGCGAGGATATTCAGGAGGAAATAATGATGAGGAGAATACCAAAAAGAAAAAGGAGGATGATAGTGATGATGAAGATGAAGGCATAAAAAAGTATGAGGTAATTATTCAAAAGGTAATTATTCAAGCAGTAGAAAAATCAGAAGACACTTTTAAAAGTGGGAAAAACAAAAGTGAAACGTTGAATAAGTTTAATTTAACTGTTTTGGATGACGAAGCAGAACTTGAAGGATGGACAAAACTTCAAAACTTTGAAGAAAAGATTGGGCAGGAAGAAGAACTCGAAATTCGTATCAAACGAAACCACAAAACTGGAAAAATTACATCCAGAGAGTTTGTTTTACCCCAAAAAACGAATTGGCGTAAGCAAATGGAGAAAACAGAAGAACACCTTAAACAAGGCAATTTGCATATCAGTCAACTCATTTTACAGGATTTACAACAAAATAAATGGACTAAAATCAGAAATCGTGTTTTTCTGCGTCATCGTTATCAAGCAGAATTTGATGCTGTTTGGGACACTCAAAGCAAAACCCATTCTGTTTTAAATAATTGTCCCAAAGAAACTATAGAAAAAATTACCAACTACTTGTTTCCCGGAAAAAGTGAGACACAAGAAAAATTACGTCAAGGAGCTATAAATGGAGGGCTAAAACACATTATCAAAGAACAAGTAATTTACTATCAAAGACCTTTAAAACCCCAAACAGAATTAATCAGCAAATGTCAGTTTGAGAAAGAAGAAACGGTTTTAGCTAATTCTCATCCGCTGTTTCAGGAATTCAGATGTTGGAAACAAATCAACAATTTGTTTATTACCTCAAAGCAGGAAGTATATAATGAGAGGAAGAAGAAAAATGTTTTTCAATACACTGATAGATTTTTAAGTAACAACGAAAAGAAAGAAATTTATAATAGACTTCAAATTCAAAAACAATTAGGTTTTGGCGAGGTTGCAAAAATTGTAAAATTAAAAAATGATAAAACCGAATATCTAAACGGACTAAATGTAAAAACGAAACTGATTGGCTGTGATACCCAAATCACAATCAAAAAGGTTTTAGGCGAACATTTTAAAACACTTAATTCCATTGATAATAAGATAATAGAAAAGATTTGGAAAGCCATTTTTGTCAATGCAAATAACGGCAATGAATACGACCCGAAAAGCCCTAAAGTTTTTTCAATTAAAGAAGTTTTAAAACCGCTAAATGATGAGAATTTAACAACAGAATTGGCATTGAAATTTGCCCAAACCGTTAAGTTCCCGAGAAAGTATGCTAGCCTTTCTGAAAAAGCAATCCTCAATATTTTGCCTTTGATGCAATTGAATCCGACAAACGTTTCTGAAAAGGTTAAAACCAATTTTTCGAATGTTCAACATCTGATAGAAACGGGTGAGATATTAGATGAGAATTTGTTGGAAGATTATGTGATTGATTTTGTACAAAACAACCCCAATGTATTAGAAACGGGTGGACTCATGGAAGCGTTTACTGTTTCGTTGGTTTACGGCAAACACACTGCTGAAAAAATTGCCGCACAATTCAAAGACTATCACGAAATACAACGGGTAGATAGAAATTTGCGAAATCCTATAGTTGAGCAACTTACCAATGAAACTATGCAGGTGGTTAAAGCTATTTGGAAACAATACCAATTTAATCCCGAAGAACTTGAGATAAGGGTGGAATTGGCAAGGGACTTAAAAAATAGTGCGAAGGAAAGAGATAAGATTTATAAAGGACAAATAAAGGGACAGAAAACCAATAAGAGAATAAAAGATATTCTAACCGAAAACTGTATCGCTTTAACTGAAAGGAATATTTTAAAATATAAATTATATGAGCAGCAAAAATTTATGTCGCCATATACTCAAAATAAAATCATCCCTTTAAGTTCCTTATTTGATGACAAGCTTTATGATATTGATCATATTATTCCTAAAACAAGATATTTTGACAATTCAATCTCTAATTTGGTGGTGTGTGAGACCAACATCAATGAAGAAAAAAGCAATCGTACTGCCTGGGAATACATTTCACAACAAAGCTCCCAATATAAAATTCTAAGTATTGATGCTTATTTAAGCCATATTAATGATAATTTCCTCGGCAAAAAGAAGAAAAATCTATTGCTCGAAAAAATTCCCATGAACCCCGTTGAAAGGCAACTGAAAGACACACAATACATTTCTGTTGCTGTAAAAAACGAATTGGCAAAAATTGTAGGTAGCGATAATGTAAAAACCAGCACCGGAGAAGTAACGGATTTTTTGAGAAGCCGCTGGGGGTTGAAGAAGCTGTTTATGGAGCTTACAGAAAGCCGTTTTAAACAAATGGAATTATGGGATTGGAATAAAGAAACTAACCAATCGAATAGCGAATGGATTAAAAAATATTTTGACAAAGAAAAACAAAAGCACATCTATGAAATAAAAAATTGGAGTAAACGGTACGACCATCGCCATCACGCTATTGATGCTTTGGTGGTAGCATTAACACAGCAAAGCCATATCCAACGATTAAACAACCTCAATAAATATCTTCAAGATGAACTAACCAACCGAAAAGAAGAATTTAAAATTGAGGTAAAAGATAGCGAAACTATCTTAGAAGCATTCTTCAACTTGGGAAAACATCGGAGAGAAGAAGTGCAAAAGCAGATAGAAAGTTCAAGATATTTTGAGCAACCTTTTGAAAATTTGGTAAAGCAAGCCAGAGCATTTTTGGAGGGAATGGTAGTATCAATTAAGCCAAAAGATAAATTAGGGCTTTCCATAGATAAGTTCGATAAGAATACACCTAATAAAAACCTAAAATCTCAAATTAAAATAAAAGGAGGCTTACACCAGGAAACCAATTACGGGAAAACAAAATACCCTAAAACAGGATTATTACGTGATACCAAAACCATTGATATATCCAATTTAAAAGCGAAAGATATCTCTCAAATCATAGACCAAGATGTTTTAGCTAAAGAAATAGATAATCATCGAAAAAAATATGATTCAATGAAGGAAGCCTTTACAGGCGAAGGGCTGAAAGCATTTAATGAAAACAGATTTCAAACAAAGAAATCTACTGAACTAAAACCACCTGTTTACAAAGTGAAAGTTTGGTACAGCAATAAAGAAACCGAAGGTAGTACATTGCAAAGGCTTTATGATAACAATGATAAGCTGAGTGTTGTTACTGGTGACAATTACCTTTTTATAGTTATGAAAAAAACAGGTAATAGAATTTTTGATATTGCTTCATTATATGATTCGGCTGACATTGCCAAACGTTCATTAAAAGAGAATGAGGACAATTTTAAAGACAGAATTATTTCGGAAAGGCTATCCATTATAGAAAATAAATTGAAAGAGGAATTATTTAATACTCAAAAAGAATTAGCCAAAAAAATAAAGGTAGCCAAGGGAAAGAAAAAAGAAAAACTTGAAAAAGAACTCAATAATAGCTTAACCGAGGATGCAAAAATCATCCCCTTATTTACGCTTCAACAGAACGATTTAGTTTACCTTCCTATTGATGAAGAAGAAAAGAAAATGATTGAAGAATTTAGCTTAGAGGAATTTAAAGAATGGTTAAACAATATGGAAAATAAAAACAAAGTTAGTAAACGAGTATATAAAGTTGCAAAATTCACAGGGAAAGATTGTTATTTTGTTCCTCACAATTTTGCGAATGTTATAAGTGTGCCTAAAAATCTGGCTGAAAAGCAAATGAAATCTCTGAAAGAACAATATAAAGACAAAACAATCCCTAAAAAAGAGCTAAATTTTGTTGAGTATGGCTCTTATAGAGATTGTTCTCCTTATGAAACAGGTGAAATCCTTACTAGAAGTCTAAATGAAGAAACTAAAGGCAAAAAGAAGAAATTTAACCCTTTAAAAATACAAGACACTTGTATCAAATTAGAAATTGACTGGCTAGGCAACATTTCTCCCATAAAAAAAAGCCTTTTAACGAAATAAAAGAACAGAAAAATATTTTATCAGAACCGGCGGTCATTTACAAAAAAGAGCCTTGAGAACATTTGACACCTTTGAAGAGGCTGCCGAAGCAGATGCAAAAGCGAAGGCAAGCCTGCCACCGGAACAGCATATTGCCAATGTAACAATACGGCTGAAAGAAATATATGCTGACGAGTTGAAAAAGCCAATGGATCAAAACCTGAAATTCAGAAATGATTAATCTTTTTACAGATGAGCACCAGGAGCTGTTAGCTGCACTTATTAAGCACAAGGTAGATTTCATGCTTATCGGCGGGTATGCCGTTATACATTACAAGTACGACCGCAACACAGGAGATATGGATATATGGATCAAAACATGCGAATTATATCAATCTAGGATCGTTGCAGGTGCCGGTAATTCATTACAATCACCTGATCGCTTCAAAACTTAGTTCTTCACGATTAAAGGATAAGGCGGATATAGAAGAACTGGAAAGAATAAATAAATACAGAAAAAGTAATAAATCAGGATTCTGTAAGTTATTAATAGAATATCTACGCCCCGTTGCAAGCCCTTAGAAGACCCATAACTAACCTGCAATAGTATAAAGAATACAACAACCCTGCTATAAACCCTGCTTCCCATGATCAAACGAACCCTTTACTTCGGCAACCCTGCCTATCTCAAAACCAATAACAACCAATTGGTTATTGAGATGCGCGACAGCGGCGAAACCAAATCGGCGCCGATTGAAGATATCGGGTTATTGATACTGGATCACCAGCAGATCACCATCACACAGGCATCGCTGGCAAAGCTGCTGGCCAATAATACCGCCGTTATTACCTGCGATGAGAAGCATCACCCCACAGGTATGATGCTCAACCTTGACGGGCATACCCTTCAAAGCCAGAAATTCCAGGCGCAGGTGGAAGCTTCAGTACCATTAAAAAAGCAATTATGGCAACAGACCGTCATTTGTAAAATAGAAAACCAAGCGGCATTGCTCCAACATGAAAGAGAAGAATATAAGCTCCTGCTTACCTATGCCAGGGACGTAAAAAGTGGCGACAGCGAAAACCATGAAGCCAAAGCCGCAGCTTATTACTGGAAAAGGGTATTCCCCGATTTCCTGGAATTCACGAGGGAGCGGGAAGGTGCGCCGCCCAATAACCTGCTGAATTATGGGTACGCTATATTACGGGCGCTGGTGGCCCGCAGTCTTACAGCCTCCGGCTTACTCCCTACATTAGGCATCCATCACCGAAATCAATATAATGCCTATTGCCTGGCAGACGATATTATGGAGCCCTATCGCCCGTTCGTTGACAAAGTAGTGTGCCATATAATAAGAGGCAATGGAAAGTTTTTGGAAATGACTCCTTCTATGAAAAAGGCTTTGCTTGAAATTCCGGCAATGGATGTACAGATTGACGGGCAAAAAAGCCCGCTGATGAACGCGGTGCAGCGAACCACCTCAAGCCTGGCAAGATGCTACGAAGGAAAGGCGAGAAAAATACTATATCCCCGGCTGGGATAAATCCATAAGTCTGCCGGCCAACGCTGCATCATCACTGACTTTATGGATTTCCGGGCTGGGCAGGCACACTTGGATAATCTCACATATATGTTTCAACGCCTAAACGCATATCGCATCATGTGGGTACTTGTATTTTTTGATCTTCCAACGGAAACCAAAAAAGACAGGAAGATCTATGCTAAATTCCGAAAGGAAATTCTGGCTGACGGCTTCAATATGTTCCAGTTCAGTATTTACCTGCGCCATTGCGCCAGTAAGGAAAATGCCGATGTGCATATTAAAAGGGTAAAAAGCATATTGCCGGCCAAGGGACACGTGGGCATTATGTGCATTACCGATAAACAATTTGGTATGATGGAAATATTCCGGGGTAGGGAACCCACCGCCACCCCGCCGGTGGCGCAGCAGTTAGAGTTATTTTAGCCGGCCGAAGCGGCAGACCTATAAGGTTTGCAGCCCTGGAAGCAAACGCGGCAAACCTTATAGGTCTTAGCCGGGCTGGCAATGAAAACTTTCAAACCCATCTAACCTTCCAAATTCCTCCAACACCTCCTGCCGCAATAGCCAGGTTGGCTCATTTAAGCGCATAGCAGAATAGGAGGACCACTTCCATTCGCTCAAGGCAGTGCAATAACCATGATGAACCGGATTTCTATGGATATAGCGGACCGTGGATCGAAATTGCTGATCGCTCCCAATTTCCTTTCGCCTTAAATAATCAATAAACAAACTGCCTTTCCTGTCGTACATTTTATTATAGGCTTTGGCATAGCTGTTGAGCAGGTTGGAGAACCGTTCCATTACAAAGTCCGGGAGCAGTTCGGCTGAAAAATACTTACTGCCCTTTACTTCATGAAAGTGGCGTTCCAGCTGCGTCTCCTCCTTTATTTTAATCATAGAATGAAAATGATTGGGGAGGAGGCAATAACAATAAGTGTCCGCAACCGGTGCAATATGTTTAATATAACGTGCGAGAAAGAATGGATAATTTCCCTGGCTCCGGAATAATCTCTCATTTCCGATAGCCCTGCTGAGCACATGGTATTTTTCGCCGGGTAGCAGCGGCAGGTGGTAATCATGCATACAGCAAAATACAAAATAGCATAGAATTGCTATCCAAAAATCTACAAAGTTCCAGATGTTTTTTGCAGAACAGGAATAAAAAAATGGGGCTTGGGACCCCATTTTTTTATTCTGAAACTTAGTTCAAACACATTAGAATCAAGCGCTTAGGCAATTTCAGTTGTAAAAGAACTAAGCTACAGAATAATTGAAAGCAATTCACAACAAGAATTGAGGCTATAAATAGTTCTAAAATGTTGTAAAAGAACTAAGCTACAGAATAATTGAAAGCAATTCACAACGACAACCTTTGATTAGTCTGCAGGTTACTGTTGTAAAAGAACTAAGCTACAGAATAATTGAAAGCAATTCACAACATTCATAACAGAAGCTGAAAAGTTCGGAATGTTGTAAAAGAACTAAGCTACAGAATAATTGAAAGCAATTCACAACCATAGTCCCTGGAAATTGGATTAATGATAGTTGTAAAAGAACTAAGCTACAGAATAATTGAAAGCAATTCACAACAAGGACGGCAATGGGTATTATTACAAAGAGTTGTAAAAGAACTAAGCTACAGAATAATTGAAAGCAATTCACAACTAAAACATGTTCATTTGTTGCAATAATTGTGTTGTAAAAGAACTAAGCTACAGAATAATTGAAAGCAATTCACAACATACACGCCATAGATGTACGACATTTCGAAGTTGTAAAAGAACTAAGCTACAGAATAATTGAAAGCAATTCACAACACCAACACATAATCTGTTCCACCCGTTCCGGTTGTAAAAGAACTAAGCTACAGAATAATTGAAAGCAATTCAAACAAATTTGGATCTTGCTACTAAGACTGGTGTGTTGTAAAAGAACTAAGCTACAGAATAATTGAAAGCAATTCACAACTAAAACTATCATCATCAGAGAACAAAATTAGTTGTAAAAGAACTAAGCTACAGAATAATTGAAAGCAATTCACAACTGCTCTCCAATGTGTGCAAAGGCCGGCCAGTGTTGTAAAAGAACTAAGCTACAGAATAATTGAAAGCAATTCACAACATTTATCTGTATGGAATTACAGGTATACAGTTGTAAAAGAACTAAGCTACAGAATAATTGAAAGCAATTCACAACAGTGATATATCGGGAGTATGGGTTAGTTTGTTGTAAAAGAACTAAGCTACAGAATAATTGAAAGCAATTCACAACGGTCCAGGGGCATCGACCCCCTTAGTTGATGTTGTAAAAGAACTAAGCTACAGAATAATTGAAAGCAATTCACAACAGGAATATTGATTCCGGCAAATCTTCTATGTTGTAAAAGAACTAAGCTACAGAATAATTGAAAGCAATTCACAACGCAGTAGGATTCTCCATGTTAGTGCTGTCTGTTGTAAAAGAACTAAGCTACAGAATAATTGAAAGCAATTCACAACATTTAATCCGCGTTATCCGTGGGACACAGAGTTGTAAAAGAACTAAGCTACAGAATAATTGAAAGCAATTCACAACTGGCTCCTCATCCACTGTTCAAACTCCCCCGTTGTAAAAGAACTAAGCTACAGAATAATTGAAAGCAATTCACAACCACCCGGTCGCATACCGCCCAGAAGATCCCGTTGTAAAAGAACTAAGCTACAGAATAATTGAAAGCAATTCACAACGTCCGGTGCGATGTTGAATTTTGTCGCAAAGTTGTAAAAGAACTAAGCTACAGAATAATTGAAAGCAATTCACAACGATTTCGAAAACTTATCTCTTTTGCTTTCAGTTGTAAAAGAACTAAGCTACAGAATAATTGAAAGCAATTCACAACCCATGCCGGGCGCGCCTATAATAATATACGTTGTAAAAGAACTAAGCTACAGAATAATTGAAAGCAATTCACAACAGATTTGCTATCCTTTCTTCAGGGGTGCCGGTTGTAAAAGAACTAAGCTACAGAATAATTGAAAGCAATTCACAACTATAAATTGTTTTAGTTATTTTTTAATGGAGTAAAAGAACTAAGCTACAGAATAATTGAAAAAAATGGCTCAATTAGTATTCATTACCAATCGTTTTGCACGCCCCGCATCGAGCCAGTGCGGGACATTTTAAACATTAGCATCCACCTTAAAGAAAATATAAGGACACTATAAGATGGATTAACGAGAATAAACTAACAGAATTGGTAACCAAATAAAAAATCCTTAACCGGCTTACCAAACACCAGTCCAATTCCGGCGAGGTTGGTAAATTAGCTAAGGACCTCATAAAGGTAGTAGAAAAATTTGAAGCCCCCCACCGAGCTGCTGTTACCCGGCACGGCTGAAGAGCAACATTCAACAATTATGCTACTATTCAACTTTAGTGCTATTTTCGGCTGGCGAAAGCTATTCTAGTGCTAAGTCAAGCCAATAATGTCTGTACGTTATCGTGAAAAGTGAGAAGAGAAAGGTCAAAGGATGTTTCACGTCTCACATTTCTCGTTTGACATAGCACTAGCGTCTTCGCAAATACCCCGCCCGTAAGTAACAAGTGTAATAACAAAACATAACAATGCAGGAAATTTTTACGCAGGACAAAACCTTTGACAAAAACGATTTGCTTGCAAAAGGTGAATACGAAAACTGCATTTTCAATAATTGCAACCTTGCCGGCAGCGACCTTTCAGAATATAAGTTCATAGACTGCATATTTAACAGTTGCGATCTCAGTTTAGCAAAACTCAACAAGACAGCGCTCCGGGATGTGAAATTCAAAGACTGCAAAATGTTGGGACTTCGGTTTGATACTTGTAACGAATTTGGGCTTTCATTCTCGTTTGACGGTTGCCAACTAAATCATTCATCGTTTTACAAAACGAAAATCAAAAAAACGGTCTTCAAAAATTCCCAGTTACAGGAAACAGACTTTGCAGAAGCCGACCTGACAAGTGCCATGTTTGACAACTGCAATCTCGCGCAAGCCGTTTTTGACCACACTACACTTGAAAAAGCAGACTTTCGGACGTCTTACAATTATTCCATTGACCCGGAAATTAACCGGATTAAGAAAGCAAAATTCTCTATCTTATGCATTTCAGGACTTTTGGACAAATACGATATTGACATAGAAAAGTGAACCCAAGAATTGAAATCACAAACGAAATAAAATAGCCCGAAGCTCCGTTTTGCACCATCCGGGAAATATAGCTGCGTTCGTTAAACGTACTCATAGCTATGACCTTTACTTCAGGATGTTCTTTCCCGATTTTTTCAGTAAGCTGTATAGAATTAACAATGAACTTTTATATCTTTATTCAGCATTTGCTTCCAGCGGGACGCTTTTCAAATTCCGCTGCTTTAATGTTAGCGGTCATTGTAGAGCGACCCACTCAGCATTAACAGACGACATAACGGACTAACAATAAAATAGTTTAACAGCTATGCAAATGAAAGAATATTTAATAGAGACTTTTCAATACAATGACCTTACGAATAAAAAGTTGTTAAATAAAATCAAGCTTCTTAACGACAAAAGTGAAAGTATAAAATTATTCAGTCATTTAATCAATTGTCAGTATAAGTGGATGGCAAGGATTATGCAAGACCCAAATGCTAAAATAATGGATTGGTGGAGCCCAATTTATGATTTTGACCATCTTGAAGAAGAATGGACTAAAAGCTTAGGACTTTGGATTAACTACATTGCTGAAAAGACGGATGAAGAGTTGTCAACAGAGACAACCTTTATTGGATTTGACAATGGACTTTGGGCGGCAACACCCAAAGACATTGCCTTACAATTAAATTACCATTCGATACATCATAGAGCGCAGATACAAACAATAATAAGACAACAAGGAATTGAGCCGGATTTTGTTGACTATATAGGAACAAAGTATAGAAAACTAAGCTGACTGCAATTGAATAAAATAATATGCGAAAAGGAAAAAGAAACAAATATTTCAAAAATAGCGGAATGGAAAAACTTCGGCAAGCCCGATGAAGTCCGCGAATTTCCGAACTACTTATGAAATGGTTGATAACAGCAATCGGGTTAGCAATTTTAATTTGGGTAATAAGTAAAATAACAATGACGAATAAAGAAATAGTAGAAAAAAATGCTGATGAAAATGTTATACGCAGAACGGTAGAAAATTTCAATTCAGCATTTAACCGGCATGACGTGGATGCCGTAATGAATCTTATGACGGAAAATTGTATATTTAGTAACGGCAATTATGGCATATCCTATGTTTTGCTCCCACACCGCTTTGGTATTTGTATACGGTAATCTGCACCATTAAGTGCCGGTATACTACAACCTGTGCAGAACCTCCCGTACGGATGCCAGTATTTCCTGCGCCTGCTCCTGGTCAAAATCACCATGCTGTATTTTCTTTACGCCCAGCCGGGAAAGTTCTGTATGTACCGTAGGCTCAATGCCATGATTGGCAAGACAGGCTTTTGCACAGGCCAGCGGACAGCCGTCAATCACTACAATCTTACGACCCGATAAAGCGGTCTTCACCAGCTTCTTCACATTGCCTCCGACGCCTACGATGCACGACATTTCCGCATCCCCGGCCCTGTCTGCCGAAACCGCTATATAGTTGGCCATTTGCGCCGCACTGGAGCACCCGGAACAGGAATAGATCAGGGGCTTATGCTGTACATCCATATTACTTGATTTGTAAGCTTCTGAAATGATAAAACTAACGTCCCCACGGTAATGCAACACCGGTATCCTACTTAAAAAACAGCTCCACCTGCGTTTTCGCACATCAAAATGGTTAGCCTACACTTATCTTGCAAATCCTGTTACTACCAAAAGGGGCCTGTTAGCATGCTGATATTTAAAGATTTTTCATTCGATGCCGCGCACTTTCTTCCCCGCCTTCCGGCAACGCATAAATGTGCATCCTTGCACGGACACACGTATCATATAAGGGTTTATGCGGAAGGGGTGCCCGACGAACACTATGGGTGGATCATTGATTTTAACGAGCTGAAAGCTAAAGTGAATATCATACTGGAGCAATTGGATCACCAGTGCCTCAACACCATCCCCGGGCTGGAAAATCCTACCTGTGAGCTGATTGCAGTATGGATATGGCACCGACTAAAGCCCCAACTGCCGCCACTCACCCGCATAGAATTGCGTGAAACTCCCACCAGCGGCGTAGTATATGAAGGTGCCTGACGCCTCGAATTGCTCCATACCTGGGTAATACCACTTATAAACAGGCATACAATTTATGATAAAGATCAGCAGGCTATACCACAAGGATCAGCTTTTTAAACGATACGGATCGGAAACTTTGAGAAAGAAAGTACGGTCCTGTGCGAAAACGCAATGCCATTTCACCTGCGACCCATTAATACCATATATGAACCAGCTTAATCCAAGATGCAATACCTGCCGCGTCAGAAACTGTTCTGTGCTCAGCAACTGCCCTGCCGATATCCTTGAGGAGCTGTCCGACAATAAACAATACCTGCATTTCCAGAAAGGAGAGCGCCTGCTTACGGAAGGGGAACGCGGAGGAAATATCTATTTTATCCGGTCCGGCATAGTTAAAGTTGAAGTGACCGGAAAAAACGGGCATCCGCTGATCCTACGCCTGGCAGGTGCGGGAGCTGTTCTGGGATACCGCGCATGCCATGGCGATATGGAACAACCTTTATCGGCAGTGGCGGTAGAAAACGTATACGTATGCTGTATCAGCCCCGCTGTTTACAATCAACTAACAGAAAAGAGTGTACTGCTCCACAATGGGATGATACGATCATTGCTGGAGGAAATGCGGCAGGTTGAGCTGCATGCCGTGCGTCTTACCCATTTGTCTGTTAAGGAGAGAGTGGCAGATACTTTATTACATATCGCCAAACTGTACCAGTACCAGCCGGGCAGCAACGGCATTCATGTTCACATGGAAAGACAGGATCTTGCTGATCTTTCAGGCACTACGAGAGAACAGGTGTCCAGAATGCTTACTGAACTGGAAAAAGAGGGGCTTGTAAAATTCCGGGGCAAACATTTTAAGTGCTTCGACCTCCAGGGGCTACAGCGTATTGCGGCGCTTCAGCAGGAAGTTTTGCATGCATAATGACCGGGTCAATTACTCCGGTAAATTCTTATCCCTCAAATTCCTTCTCTTTTAATCTCTTTTTTGTATTTTGACCCTTTTATTGCTAAATCCTGTTTATGGGTACTCCTTCCGGTCTGAGCCGCAGTCTTGGTCTTCGTTTAGCCATTATCATGGTGATGGGCAATATTATCGGCTCGGGCGTATATAAAAAGGTAGCACCGATGGCTGCTGATCTGCATTCGTCGGGATGGGTGCTGATCTGCTGGCTCCTGGGTGGTGTCATTACGCTTATGGGCGCGTTGAGCAACGCTGAAATAGCGAGCATGCTGGCAGACACGGGGGGCGAATACACCTATTATAAAAAGATATACGGACGCTTCTTTTCCTTTTTATATGGATGGTCGAATTTTGCAGCCATAAAAACAGCCGCTGTGGCAGGCATAGCGTATGTTTTTGCCCAATCGCTGCACAGCATTGTAGAGATATCACCGGTACTGGCTTCCTGGGCAGACATCAATATAGCCGGGGTGTTCTACCCTTTCGAGAGCTTTAATGTGAAGCTTGCAGCAATAGCATTGATCGTGCTGCTCACCTGGATCAACACCACCGGGCTTAAAACCGGCGCCGGACTGAGCACCATATTGATGCTGCTGGTGCTGGCAGGCATAACGCTTATCGTGGTATCCGGACTGAGCAGTCCGCAATCCAGCGTGGGCTCCGTATTCAGCCTCGAAACACCCGATACTGCGCCGGTCACCATGAGCACCATATTCACCGCTATGCTGGCGGCATTCTGGGCCTATGAAGGATGGAACTCCGTTGGCTTTTTAGGTGGCGAGATCAGGAATCCCAACCGCAACGTGCCGCTGAGCATTACCATCGGACTGCTGCTGATCATTGCGCTTTATTTTTTAGTTAACATGACATACCTCGCTGTTTTATCCATTCCCGCCCTGGAACAGATACATGCGGCGAATAATACTATTGCAGCGGTGGAAGCCGTAAGGGCTTTTGCGGGCGGCACGGGCGTATTGCTTATTTCTTTGCTGATACTGGTAACCACTCTCGGCTGCACGCATGCCACTATTTTAAGCAATGCCCGCACGTACTATGCTATGGCAACGGAAAAAGTATTCTTTTCAAAGGCAGGCAGGCTCAATAAAGCCAAAGTTCCCGGCAATGCCTTATGGTTCCAGGGCGTATGGGCATGCCTGCTGGTATTGTCAGGCACCTTCGATCAGCTTACCGACATGCTGATCTTTGCAGCTTTCATATACTATGGCGCCACTACCCTGGGTGTGTTCATTTTAAGAAAAAAGATGCCCGATGCCCCAAGTCCTTATAAAGTATGGGGCTACCCGGTGATCCCCGCCTTATTCATTATATTTTGCATTTTACTGGTATGCAATACCCTTATCGAAAGACCGCGTGAAGCAGGCATAGGACTAACACTGATATTACTGGGTATTCCCTTTTACCGGTGGTTCAGAAGAGAGAAGGAAATATTATGATTTGAAATTTGAGATTTGAAATTTGAGATTGGGGGGCTCGTTTGTTCCATCAAAGATTATCTTTCGTTTCAGAGCATTTCATGCAGCGGCAGTGGGTTACAGTTTACGAGGCATTGTGCGATATCCATATCCTATTCTATAATGAACGTTATCTTTAATACAAGATATTCCTGAAATGGAAATACATAAAAAAATAGCTCTTGCCAGAAAAAAGAAAGGACTTACCCAAGCGCAGTTGGCAGAAATGACAAATATTACAGTCCGGACAATTCAACGAATAGAAAATGGTAAAAATATTCCACGAGCATTTACGATTAAAAGCATTGCAACAGCATTGGGATGCAACTTTGATGAATTGGCAAATCAATCTCAAAATGGCGGTACTTTAGAAAATTCGCAAATAAACGATAGCCCTATTAATTCAGAGAAGGAGAGACACTTGCTGACAATAATTTGCCTCTCCTGTTTCAGTTACCTCGTCATCCCGCTTGTACATTTTTTAATCCCTGTTTTTCTGCTCAAAAAGTCTGAAAGTGAACATCCGGTAACGATATCAACAGGACAGCAAATAATACGATGGCAAATATATTGGGTTGCAGCCCTTTGCTTTTTACTTATACTTACGCTTGGCTATAATTTCATCTCGATTGTATATTTTAAAGAGTATCACCTGTTACACTATTTATGGGTATTCTTTGCCATGTACATAGCCAATGCGGGTATTATTGCTACAACATTATGGCGGATAAAGTCCCCAAAAATTACATTTATACCTACCGCGTAATTCACTGACCATTATAAATGTCGGGTAAATGTCGGTGCAATTACGGCTGATACCCTTACCTATCCGCAATAGCTTTGCATTTTAAAAATTCAATAATGCAAATGAATCGGGTTTTTTTGAAAAGATTTTCACTGTTAGTGATTTACGCCACTGCTATCTTTCCTTATAAGCTGTTAATGGCACAGCCAACGACATCACAACCTATCAATCAAATGATATTACCTTCAAAAAGCTATACTATTTCATTTAAATGGCAGGGAGATGCTATTGGGTCAAATTGGGGGGTAAATGCAGCAATGCTTATTCCTGTTAAGCTGAAAAACTGCCCTCGCCTCTTTTATATGCAATTGGATTCAGGCTCTCCCTATTCGTTATTATATCAAAATAAAATAGATGCGATTCAGTCAAAATACCCTGCCTCTTTTCCCATGAAAATAATGAAAGGAAACTTGCAAAACTTTTCATTTAAAGCTGATAACATACCCTTTTTCAGCAAAGAAATAGTTGTAAAACAGTTTGATAGCACATCAATAAACTGGGACGATGAAGACGGCATAGAAATAATAGGAACTTTAGGTACCGATTTTATCGATGGAAAAGTGGCAATTATTGACTACCCCCGCTGTAAACTTACAATCACAAATGCTATTCCCAGGAAATTGCTCCGACGCGTAAAGCTCAATACCTTTATTTATGCAAACAGAAGCATCCTCTTGCCGGCAAAAATCAACGAAAGGAAAACCCTTCTTCATTTTGACACAGGTTCGAGCATGTATGAACTGCTTACCAACAAAGAAACCTGTGAAAAGCTTGCCATACCGAATACAAGACCAAGCGTGTTCAAAGTAAAGTCATGGGATAAATCTTTAACAGCTAATACGCTTGCTTCAAATGACAGTATTGAAGTAGCAAGCACTATCATCCCTATCCATTCATCTACCTATATTGAAGGTGTAAGCACCTCTCAAATTGAGCATATGGCAAAATGGGTATTGGCGGAATGACGGGAAACAAACTTTTCCTCAATTACATTTTAATACTGGATACAAAGAATCGAAAATTTGGGCTTATCCCGCCGTTTTAACCAGCTTTAAAGTTAACAAAGGAACATCACATTCGTCATTCCGGATATAAGATTGTCGTTTTCGACCTCTCGTAATTTGAAATTTATGATTTGAATTTTGATATGAGGGCTGTCGGTCCTATTAAAAATGCGTTGCACTTCAGATTGACATCTCCACGCGCCTAAATTTTCAAATTCATACACTTTCAAATTTTCAAATTCACATATTTCCATATTTCCCACATTTTCACATTTTCACATTTTTCCAAACATCCGTTCTATATAATCCTTCTTAAATGCAATATACGTGGGGTTGCCGGAGGCGGTAATATTCGGCTGTGCGCAGGCAAACAGGTCTTCGGCCAGCGCCTTCATCTCTTTCTGTGCCAGGTGGCGGCCGGGTTTAATAGACTGCTGCCAGGCAATGCTCCGTACCAACTTTTCCCTTCGCGAAAATTTTACTTCACTGTTAAAATATTTGTACTGCTCCAGTATTTGCTCAATGGCTGCTTTTTCATTGCCCTGCTCCACATCTGCAGGCGTTCCCTGTATGATAAAAGTGTCTTTCCCAAAGGGCTCTATTTCATATCCCAGCAACCGGAGGTCGGGTAAAAGCTCCTGCAGCAATACCGCATCGGGGGTGCTGAGCGGCACCGTCAACGGAAATAAGCTACGTTGCGCAGCTACAGGCTTGTCCTTGCCGGCGGCAATATACCGCTCATACAATATCCTTTCATGTGCCGCCTGCTGGTGAATGAGCACAAATCCCTGGTTGGTGGAAGCCACAATGTAAGAGGTCTGCAACTGCAACATATCTGTATTCTCAAGGAGCTCCAATGGTGGGCCTGCTCCCGCTGCATGCCCGATAGCTGAGCCCTGCTGCTCATATTCAAATTTGCCGGCAACAGCATTCTGGCCTGTACCTCCCTTATCCGCTGCGGGGAAAAAGTCTTTCCAGTGCTTCAGCTCACTTTTACTTTCTATCAAATGTGCCTGGTTTTTCTGAGTGAAAGCATTATAAAGTGATGATGCGGCGGTATGTGCTTTCTTGTCCTCAGTAAAGGGTTTTTCAACCGCCTCCAGCTTTTGTATGGAAGGGTCAAGGTCAAAATCAAGCGCGGGCATAATGCTGAACTGCGCCAGCGCATGCTTTACCGCTGCCTGTACAAAAGCATAAATGATCTTCTCATCTTCAAACTTGATCTCCTGCTTGGTGGGATGCACATTAATATCTATCTGCGCCGGATCGAGGTCAATGAACAGCGCATACATCGGGAAACTGTCGGCGGGTATCATTTGCTGGTAGGCGCTCATTACCGCATGATTCAGGTATGCACTCCGGATAAACCGGTTGTTCACAAAGAAGTACTGGTCGCCTCTTGTTTTCTTCGCCGCATCGGGCTTGCCGGCAAAGCCATAAATATTAAGATAATCAGTATGCTCCTGCACGTTCACCAGCCTGGCGGCATAGTGGCTGCCGAGCAAATGAACAATACGCTGTTTAAGCGAGCCGCTTTCAACATGATAGATCTCCTGGCCATTGGCGGTAAGCGAAAAGGAGATATGAGGAAAAGCCATTGCCACCCGGATGAACTCATCCGTAATATGCCGCATCTCCACGGCATTGCTCTTTAAGAAATTCCTGCGGGCGGGTACATTAAAAAAAACATTCTTCATGGCAATGCTCGTTCCCACCGGAAAAGCCACGGGCTCCTGCTTTTTTACCAGGCTGTTCTCTATCTCAATATAAGTGCCTGTTTCGTCTTCCGCGCGACGGCTCTTCACCTCCACCTGTGCCACTGCTGCAATGGAGGCCAGCGCTTCTCCCCTGAATCCCATGGTACGTATGCGGAACAGGTCGTCAATATTACTGATCTTAGAGGTGGCATGGCGTTCAAAGCTCATCCGGGCATCCGTTTCACTCATACCGCTCCCGTTATCTATTACCTGCACGAGCTGTTTGCCCGCATCGGCAACGATCAGCTTTACCTGCGTCGCGCCGGCATCTATAGCATTCTCCAGCAGCTCCTTCACCGCGCTCGACGGGCGCTGTATCACCTCCCCCGCTGCTATCTGGTTGGCAATATTATCGGGTAACAGTTGAATTTTATCAGACAAAACATTCTATTTTACGACAAAAATAACGGGGAAATGTGGAAAATGTGAGAAATGTGGAGATGTGAGAATTTGAAAGTGTGGGAATTTGAAAATGGCGGAAACGCGGGCGTGAAAATGTCAATCCCGGGTACAACGTAATCTTTAATCAGAAAGACCAATTTCAAATTTCAAATCTCAAATTTCAAATCATTTCAAATCCCCTCCTCAATTTGATTTGCATGGAAGCCTTAATGGTAATAAATTCGCCTGAGGTATGTATCACTGAACAATTTCCTGATCATGAAGAAGATACTCACGGCAGTTGTTATTTGTTGTATAAGCTTATCGTCCACTGCACAGCATATCAGCCAGTTGGATGAACAGTCGTGGGTAGACAGCGTGTTTGCCACCTTAAGCAATGATGAAAAGCTCGGTCAGCTGATGATCGTCCGGCTTTCGTCCATCGGCAGCGACCGCAAGGTCGCCTTTTATGATGAAGCGGTATCCGACGCTATCCGCAAATATAATATCGGGGGGATCTGCCTGTTCCAGGGCGGACCTGTTACACAGGCATCTTACATCAACAGGTTCCAGGCTATGGCCAAAACGCCCCTCCTTATTTGCATTGACGCGGAAAACGGTTTGGGCATGCGTATGGACAGCGTAACCGGACTGCCAAGACAAATGATGATGGGCGCCGTGCAGGATCCGCAGCTGATCTATGAATATGGCAGATGGGTGGGCAACCAATGTAAGCGGGCGGGAATACAGGTCAATTACGCACCTGTTGTAGATATCAACAATAATCCTGATAACCCCGTTATCAACGACCGCTCTTTTGGAGAGAACAAATATAAAGTAGCAGTATTCGGCACGATGTATGCGAAGGGTATGCAGGACGTAGGAGTAATGGCCTGCGCCAAGCATTTCCCCGGGCATGGCGACGTGGCGGTAGACTCCCACTACGATCTTCCCGTGATCAATAAAAGCCGTGAGCAGTTAGATTCCCTCGAATTGTACCCTTTCCGTGAATTGTTCAGGGCCGGTGTGGGAAGTGTGATGATCGCCCATCTTTTTATACCGGCAATAGACAATACTGCCAACCGGGCCACCTCCCTCTCCTACAACAATGTAACCCGGCTCTTGAGAGAGGAGATGGGTTATAACGGTCTTACCTTCACCGACGCGTTGGAAATGCAGGGCGTGAAAAAATTCTTCCCCGACGGGGAAGCGTCGGCAGAATCGCTGATCGCCGGCAACGATATGCTTTGCCTGCCGGGAGATATTCCGGGCAGCATCGAAGAGATAAAAAAAGCCATCAGAAAGAAAAAGCTGAGCTGGCAGCAGATCGATGAAAGAGTGAAAAAGGTACTGCATGTAAAGTACAGGTATGGATTAAGCCACCTCCAGCCGATCGATACTCCTCACCTGGTACGCGACCTCAATGCAAAAAGTGATGATATAAAAAGATCAATCTCGGAAAATGCCATTACTGCATTACGCCTCGACGATAATATCATCCCGCTTCTGCCACTGCAGGGCTTGAAAAACAAAGAAAAAGAACCTAAAGTGGCTTACCTCGGTATTGGTATCAGCAGAGACAACAAATTTGCACGCCTCATGCGCGGTAATTACAACGCGGATGTATTTCATTTTAGCTACCAGGAAGATGCTTCGCGTATCGCAACACTCGCCTCCCTGCTACAAACCCGCTATGATGTGGTGATAACCGGCATTCATCATTACAATCGTTTTCCTGCCGGCAATTTCGGCATAAGTTCGGCCGCCATCCAATTGCTGCAGGAAGTGCAGCAGCTGAAAAAAACGATCACTTTTGTTTTCGGTAACCCCTATGCCATCAAAAATTTCTGCACTGCCAAAAACATCATTGCCTGCTATGAAGACGATACCATTATGCATGAAGCGGCTGCAGATGCACTAAAGGGCACCATCATTACAAAGGGCAAACTGCCAGTAACCGTATGTGATGCATTTCCGTCGGGCACCGGGATCAACAGCATACCTGCACCTCTTACCTACGCAGCTCCGGCAGATATACATACTGAAAAATTTAAAGCTGTAGACTCCTTTGCTACCGAAGCCGTACGTCAGCATGCCGCACCAGGTATGGCTGTTATAGCCGTAAAGGATGGTAAGATCGTTTTTCATAAAGCATACGGGTATTACACTTACGACAGCACAGAAAAAGTGAACCTCGAAAGCATTTATGACCTGGCATCCGTAACCAAAATATGTGCTACCACCTTATCGGTAATGAAATTATACGACCAGGGAAAGCTGGACCTTAATAAAACCTTAGGCGATTACCTGCCCTGGGTAAAAGGCAGCAACAAGGAAAAACTGAAAATTGACGACATCCTGCTGCACCAGGCAGGATTAAAAGCCTTCATCCCCTTTTACCGCGAAACCATTGATACGGCTACAGGCATCCCGCTGCCCGGGTTTTACGATACAGCATCCAAACCGCAATACGGAATTAAGGTGGCCGATACCATGTATATGCGCAGCAGTTGGGAAGATACCATATACAAGAGAATACTGGAAAGCCCTGTTGGCCCACGCAACAAATATATTTACAGCGACAATGACTTTATTTTCCTGGGTAAGATCGTGGAAGCGATCAGTGGTATGCCGTTGAACAAATACGTGTATAACGAATTCTATCGCAAATTAGGACTGACCACTACAGGATTTTTGCCCTTGCAAAGATTCCCCGAGCAGCGCATTCCGCCCACCGAGCATGAAAAGATCTTCCGCAGGCAGTTGCTGCGCGGCACAGTACACGACCCGGGTGCAGCCATGTTTGGCGGAATAGCCGGGCATGCAGGCTTGTTCAGCGACGCTTACGACCTGGCAGTAATGATGCAGATGCTGCTGGATGGAGGAAAATTCAACGGGTATTATTTCTTCTCACCCGAAACGATCAAATTATTTACAGCCTATGGCAGCAAAGTAAGCCGGCGGGGGCTGGGCTTCGACAAGCCCGAAAAAGATAACAGCACCAGCAAGGATCCCTATCCCTGCAGGTATGCCTCCCCGTTAACCTTTGGTCATACCGGGTACACCGGCACCTGCGTGTGGGTAGACCCCAAATATAACCTTACTTTTATTTTCCTGAGCAACCGGGTAAACCCGGATGGAGGTACCAATACAACAATATACCGGTTGAACACAAGGACCAATATACAGGATGCTATTTATAAAGCGGTTACGGAGGTGAAAGAATAGGTGATTTGAAATTTCAAATTTGAGATTTGAGATCCTAAATGCAAGTATAGTGAAAAGTGAGAGGCTTATTGTTTCATGTGAGAAGTTAGAGGTGAGACGAGAAAGGTGAGATAATTTCTCGTTTCTCGTTTCCCGAAGAGATAGTGAATGGTAAGAGGAGAAAACAACCTGAAACCTGTGACCTGTACCCTGTGACCTCACTCCATCCTTTACCCTACGGTAGTATACCTTCTTTTACTTACCGCAGTACAGATCAATCCGAACAGCATAACAAGTATAACCGGTAACACAACATTCAACGCCTGCCACGAAGACTGGCCTTCGTCTATTTTCTTCCTGTCTAACAATCGCAGCGTATAATCCTTTCCCCTGGTTTGAAGTATGCCCGGGTTGCCCACCAAATACTCCATGCAATTCAGGAAAAATTCCCGGTTGGCATATTGGTAATGGGTAAAAGGGTTCTCTCCCATTTGCAGCGGTCCCTTTTCCTGAGAAATAAAATTGGTAAGCAGGTCGCCATCCGATATAACGACCATTTTATTACTGCTGTCGGCAACCGGGCGGAAAGGGCTGTGGTAAAGATTCGCCAGGCTGTCTTTCGCGGCGGATGAGATACGGTTGGTAAAGAGAGAGCTGAATTTACCTTCAAGCAGTACAGCCACCGGCACGGTAACCTGTGCAAAGGTCTTCATATCCTCTTCATTTTTTACACTGTTGAGCTCTACCCTTGCCGGTGTGCTTGATATTTTTGTATTTACCGAGGTAGCCAGCAGGATGGTTTTATCAACACCCTCCGCCTTTACGGTGTCAATGGACTGCGGGAACTGCGACAGCACGTAATCAAGGTTTTTCGAGATGGGATTATTGTTCGGTGAGGAGAGCAAAGGGAAATAGACCCAGGGCATTAACTGGATCTGCGGACGATTGCCCATGGATCCCACAGCCAGCGGGATCTGTGTACAATTAAGGTCCTGCAATAAATCGGGATTGATGCGCACACCATATTTGAACAAGAGGTCGTCGAGGTTCAGCCCTATCTCAAAAGCCACAAAGCTACTCTGGCTACGCTGCAGGCTGTCGAGGCTGGCATACAGCCTGTCAATGGCCCATACCACTTTGCCGCCCCGCATAATATACTGGTCGATCTTCAGCTTCTGCGCCTCGCTGAACCCGGTCATGGGCTTCACGATCAGCAATGCATCAAATACATCCGGTATTACCGGCACACTGTCTATAGGCAAAATGCTGAATCCGTAATTGGGCTTTACTGCCTTTTCTATGAGGTCGTACACTTCGTAGCTCTGCGGTTGCCCGTTGCCGGTAAGATAGGCCACTACGGGAACCTTATCACGTTGTAGTTTATCAATGGCTCCGGCGAGTTTGTATTCCAGCAATGCCTCCGCATTGTTCAGCGAGTGTAGTCCATCGACAGCGCTTTGTCCCTGCAGCAGGTCAACAGCGGTTATCCTGTCGCCATATTCAAAAACAACGCCGGGATATACGAGCCGTTGCTCTTCCCCCTCCCCTGCCTTGGTTCTGGCACGCACATTAGTAGGACTGATCCCCATGCGGTGAAGAGAATCTATCAGTTCCGCTTTTAACGTGTCGTTCAACCCCTGCCCCGGCTGGCGAAAAAGGAACCGCACATTGTTACTACTGATGTCCCTGAACTCCTGCAGCATATCGCGGGTGCTGCCAGCCAGCTTTTTAAATCCTGCCGGCAGGTCCCCGTCCAATAGCACGGTAATGTTAACCGGCTCGTCCAGCGATTGCAGCAGATCACGCGTGGCTGCAGAAAGGGTATATCTTTTTTCGGCAGTAAGGTCAAGCCGCCCGTGCCATTGAGCAGCCGCCAGGTTAAGAAGCACCAGCCCGGAAACAACATATATCCAGTTATAGGAAGATTGTAACAGTTTTTTCATGATACACTTACCGGCTCAGTAATTTTTTATCTGTAATAAATAAAAATAAAAAAATAACGCTCAGGAAATAAATCACATCCCGGCTGTCAACGGCGCCGCGGCTCAGGCTCCGGTAATGAAAGTCAATGCCGATCATTTCTATAAAATAATCCCAGCCGCCTTGCAACGAAGGTATGCCGCTGATAGCCGTAAAGCCATTGTATAAAATAAAACAGGCGAAAGCGCCCGATAAAAAGGCAACCACGGCATTATGCGTGAAGCTGCTGCAGCATGTACCAATAGCAGTAAAAGCGGCAGAAAGAAAAAGAAGCCCGATATAAGACCCCGCTATTCCCCCACTGTCGATACCACCGGTAGAAAGCCTTTTGATCGTAAAGACATAGACCAGAGTGGGCAACAGGGCGATCACGGCAATGATAAAGCTTGCCAGGTATTTTCCGCCAATGATCTGCCATCTGCCAAGGGGGCGCGTTGCCAGTATCTCGTAAGTGCCAGATTTGAATTCATCGGCAAAGCTGCGCATGGTAACTGCCGGAATAAGCAGCAGCAATATCCAGGGCGCCAGTTCAAAAAAGGTATCAAGCGTGGCATAGCCGCTGTCTAACAGGCTGGTGCCCGGAAATACGAACAGGAAGAGACCACAGAGCAGCAAAAAAATAATAACGGCCAAATACCCGGTTAAACTGCTAAAAAACTGCCTGAGCTCTTTCTTACAAATCGCGAACATGAATAGTTTATTCTGGATGATGGAAACCTGCCGGCAGCAATAGGCCTGCCGGGATCAAAAATACAATTGTAGGCCGACAAGCCTGAAAATTATTATACCACTATCAAAAAAAATGTTTATTTTTCATATGCTGACCGTAATTAAATTCCTGTATGTTCTAATCTCTCACATAAAAAGGAATACAAATGAAAAAACACCTGTTAACCTGCATCTTTGCAGCACCATTGTTATTATTTGCACAGCAAACCTACATTTGGAATGTAAGCTCCGGTCCCTGGACCGATCCGCTTAGCTGGCTGCCGTCACGAAATGCACCTCAGCCAGGCGACATTCTCGAATTTTCTTCTACTGCCACCATTACCAGTATGCCGGCTATGGAAACCATTGGTAAACTCCGGCTACACAACAATATTGCAGTAGTCATCAGTACCCCTGCTGCCTGCAGCATCATTATTGATGATCCGACAGGAGTTGCCCCCCACTTCGAAATAGAAGCCGGCGCTGCCTTACAGGTTAGCGGTAATAACCCCGTTGTGTTCAGTATCGGTGCAGGTTCTTCCGGACAGGTATCGGGCAGCATAGACTTTTATGATGGTCCACACCGGCTTACCGCTGCTTCCGCCGGGGCACTCCTGTTCACAAACGGATCCGTATTCACTGCAAATACAGGATTCGATGGAAATCCCTTCGGAACAACAAGCTTTAATTCCGTAGTGTTCCAGAGCGGAGCACAATATATTAATAAGGCCGGGGGTAACCCCTTTGGAGCGGCGGCACCCAACGCCGTTACCGTTTTTAATGCCGCCAGCATTTACAGGTACCAGAGAAACGGGGTAGGCTCGTCGCTTGCCGGCCGTACTTTTGGGCATCTGTACATTGATGGGAACGTGAATTTCCAGGGGATCGGATCAGCCAGGAATTGTATCATTCAAAACGATCTCAGGGTGCTTTCGGGCTTTTTTTCATTCAAGCCCAATACCAATGGCTCTCATACAGGCAACTTCAACATTTACGGCAACATTATCTGCGAAGGCACTGCTTATATTGATATAGGCAGCGATAATATGCCCGGGGCAGTACAATTAACGGGTACAAACCAAACCATTGGGTCCGGTGGAGGCACAGCCTCTATTACCATTAAGAACCTTACCATTAACAATATTTCCACTCAATTGAGCCGCAACATCACGGTTACCGGCACACTCAACATGCAGCAGGGCATTATACACACATCCGCTTCCGCGTTGCTGGTCCTCTCCTCCACTGCCGGCATTCAAAGCTGTATGCACGACTATTCGCAACTGCCCTATACCAACATGGGCTGCGACAATGCCTATATAGCCGGTCCGGTTCAAAAGCTGGGCTTAAGCAATGGCGATTTCGCTTTTCCTGTAGGATTAAATGGTAAGCTGAGACCGGTGTTGCTCCGTAACGCTTCCGGCAGCTTCACCGCCGAATATAAAGCCGGCGACCCTTATATTGAGATCGGTAACGCTATGGGCGATGGCATTCATCACATCAGCCATATCGAATACTGGAACATAACAGGAGCAGGCTCGGGGAGCGTAGAGCTTACCTACTACGACCCTAACAGCGGCGGGGTAACCGATATGAACGCCCTCCGGGTAGCCCGTTATACCGACGCTCGGTGGGACGATATGAATGTTGGCAGCTTCACAGGAACACCAGGCTCCAACGGCGCTGTCACCACTGCCATGCTGAATACATTCGGGAGCTTTACGCTTGCCGGATCCAGTGCCTATCCCAATAATCCCCTGCCTGTAAAAATAACAGGATGGAAGTCCCGGCAGAATAGTAACGGAATATCATTCGAATGGAAGGCATCCGACGAAGGAGGCTTAAAAGGCTATATAATAGAAAGAAGCACCGATGGTGCAGGGTTTGAAGCTATTTCCCCAATGATCCCCGTACAACAGCTCCCCTCCTTTACCTATAAGACAAGTGATCTGCAACCTTTTACCGGGAAAAATCAATACCGTTTAAAAATAATTGATAAAGACGGAAAAACATATTATTTAAAAACAATAGAGGTATTTTGGGCGGGTTCTCCTGCTCTTACGGTATATCCCAATCCTGCCCGGGAAAAAATATTTATAAAAATACCCGCTTCACGCAGCATTTCCACATTGACAGTTGTCAATATAGGCGGTTCAGTTGTAAAGCGGTTAAATACCAGAGATCTTACAATTGTTAGTGTGGACATTTTGAACTTATCTCCGGGGTTATATTATATTAAAGCCATGCAGGGGCAATCTACCATAATTGTTCCCTTTATCAAGCACAATCAATAAATAATAGCCCCAAAACCAACTGCAAAAAGGGGGCTGTCTCAAAAGGGCAGCCTCTTTTTTTATAGGGAAAACAAAATGAG
>CAZREP010000037.1:0-31933 GCA_964599035.1 uncultured Terrimonas sp.
CCGATATCATTAAGGCGCCGGTTAGCACAAATATCCATAAGGAGGGTTTTGTCTTTCTTTTGAATGGTGCTTCTTTTTCTGCAGGGATATCCTGCCGGGGTTCCATAAATACCAGGTACCCATTTTCATCAACGTATAGGAAAGAAGGGTGATTTTTGCGGATATCCCCATATATCTTCTTTAGTATTCGCTTTAAGGAGGCGTCGTTGCTCCCGGCGTTTCGTATACATGAGAACAATTCCTCCAGTTCTTCACGTGAGCAGTTGTTGTTTTCGTATTGGCGCAGCAGGTATTGTAATCTTTCTTCCATTGCCTGTATTGACGAAGTATTACAGTAATATTCCTATTGCTGCCGGGAAAATAATCAGAGAAATAAAACAAGCAGCTTTACGGTGCGGGTAAAAAAGCCCCTGATGGAGCGCATAGCGGTGAAAAGCTGGTTTTTGACCGTGTGGCGGGAAATGTTCAATTCCCGGGCGATCTGGCAGTAGTGTAGCCCCTGTTCCTTGCTGAGGCGGTAAATACGTTTGCGCTGAGGCGGTAAATGGCTGATGGCCTTTTCAAGAATATAGCTGTATTCCCTGGAAGATACGATCTCTTCCGTTTCATTTTGCATCTGCTGCATATTCATCCATAAAGCATCCTTTAGTCTTTTATCGGCAGCGGTTTTACGCAAAAAATCAATGATCTTGTTTTCGGTAAGCCGGTATAGCCAGGCATCCATGTTGGTAATAACCGGTATTTGATTGCGGTGCTGCCACAGCTTCATAAAAACATCCTGAACAATGTCCTTGGCATACTGATCAGACTTGGTGAGGGCTAAAGCAAGCGTATACAGCCTGTATTCATGCTGTTTGAAGATATCGGTAAAGCGAAGTTCCAGCGTATGCTCACTACTTTGGGTGGTCATCGGGCGCCTGTTTGGGTTTTAAGAGATCCTGTTATTGATTTTTAAAAATAGCGAAAAAATCCTATGCTCTGGTTTTTTGTCTTTTTTTTATTCCCTCCACCCTGAAGCCCGGATCCCCGGAATCAGAACCCGGATATCCCCGACTAAATTCTTTTTCCTAACTTCATACACCATTTCTTACCTGCTTTGAAAAAAGAAGCGCAAAATACGATTGATAGTATCCTGTTTGACCGCCTTGCGCGGGGTGAGGAGGACGCGTTTGGAAGGATCGTGCATGCTATTTATGAAAAACTCTTTCCCTTTACAGTTTCTCTTGTCAGGTCAGAAGCTGAAGCCGATGATATCCTGCAGGAAGTATTCCTGAAAATATGGCTGCATCGTGCTTCTTTTGCAACTATTGAAAATCCTGTAGGGTGGATCCATACCGTGATCGCCAACACCGCCTCCAATCATTTAAGAGCGCTGCTTAGGCGTGAGCTGAGGATCAAAAAGCTTCAGGACCAGGTAACCTCTACAGCCGGAATAGAAGACCAGTTGGATGCGAGATTCACTCAATCCCTGATCGATGAGGTTGTGAGCCGGTTACCGGCTAAAAGAAAACAGGTGTTTCTGTTAAGCAGGAGGGAAGGGCTTTCCCGGAAGGAAATCGCTTCCCTCCTGAATATCTCTGAGAATACCGTTCGCAACCAGCTTGCTGAAGCTATACAATTCATTAGGGAGCGGTTGGATCGCAAAGGAGATCTTACCGTCCCGTAGGGGTACAAATGGGAAAAAATTATATATTCTTTGCCAGCATTGTCCGGGTCTTATTGCAGCTCCGGTTCGGGTTGTCCTGTTCTGCTCCGGGGAAACTTAAACAATGGGAGTTTGCATTATCTTGCATAAGTTATTCATTGATCATATTGTAAAACCGGTTTTATGAAATCACAATTTCCTGTCTTTGCCGTCATTGGCTCCCTTTTTCTTTTTTCCTGTGTGAGCAGTAAAAAGTTCAAAGCGGAACAGGCAAAGAATGAAGCCCTCAATCAAACTTATATAGGTGTTCAGCAAACGCTGAAAGAGTGTACAGACGCAAAAGATGAAGCTGCGCGTAAGAATGCGGATTTGCAGAAAGAAAATGAAAGCCTGAAAGAGCAGGTGGCATATCTTAAAGAGAACAATACCCAGGCACTGAAGCAACTGCAGGAGCTTTCCGTTATTTCTGCATCACAGGCCGAAAGCATCAAGAAGTCATTAGACAATATCGGATCTAAGGATGTATATATCCAGGGACTGCAATCCGCCATTTCCCGCAGAGACTCGCTGAATATGGTGCTGGTGATGAACCTGAAAGGTGCTATCGGCAACATCAACGATGAAGATATTAACATTAAGATAGATAAAGGCGTGGTATATATTGATATTTCAGACAAGCTGCTGTTCAGGAGCGGGCGGTATGAAGTAACTCCCCAGGCAAGAACGGTGCTGGGCAAGGTAGCACAGGTGCTGAAAAATCAGCCTGACCTGGAGTTTATGGTAGAGGGTCATACCGATAATGTGCCTTATCGCAGCGGAGTGCTTCTTGATAACTGGGATCTCAGTGTTAAACGCGCTACTTCCGTGGTGCGTATCCTGCAAAATGAGTACGGGCTCGAACCTTCCAAAATGGCCGCTGCCGGCAGAAGTGAATATAAGCCTGTAACAGATAATGCCACAGCCGAAGGAAGAGCCGCCAACCGGCGCACGAGGGTGGTTATTCTTCCCCAGCTCGACCAGTTCTTTCAACTGCTTGAGCCGAAGCCGCAAGGGGGAGTGAATGGTGAATAGTGAGAAAAGGGAGAGGAGAAAGGTGAATAAAGCTGAATATCGATAGCCCATATAGACTGTTAAAGCACCAAATCACAAATAACAAGAACCAAATAAATTTCAAATTCGAAGCCTCAAATCAGAAACCAACAAATCAAAAATCAGCAATGGCCATGGGGTCAGATGTGAGCTATTAACAGTTAAGAACCGATGGCCGAAAGCTAATCGCTCCTACGTGACCGCCCGCTCCCTCTTTCTTACCTCCATTCTTTGTAGTAACTTTAAGGAATGAGATTCTGCCTGTTGCTTTATGGTATGTTATTGTGCTGTAGCGTTGTGAACGGACAGGCGTGGAGCAGCTATAGTAGTGTATCTGCCCGGTTTACGATTGTGGTACCTGATTCTGTCGCCCGTTCTGCCCCCGCATTGGCAACATATATACAGCGTCGTTATGATGTGCCCAAAGCACAACTGCAGGCGTTTTACAGCTGGGTTACAGCCAATATCCGTTACGACAACGACAGTTCTTACTATTTTAACCGGAGTGTGGATCATGAAACAAAAATTGCCGCTACGCTCCGGCGCAGGAAAGGGGTATGTGAAAATTATGCCGGATTGTTTGCCGACCTTGCTTCAAGGATAGGATTAACGGCTTACGTAATTTATGGCTACCCGGTAGGCATTGGCACAGGACGGAACACAGGGCATGCCTGGTGCGCGGTGAACATAGACGATGATTGGTGGCTGTTTGACCCTACCTGGGATGCGGGACAGCAGGGGAACTTCCGGTATTTTATGGTGCGGCCGGAGCTGTTCATACAAACCCATATGCCTTTCGATCCGCTCTGGCAATTGCTCGAGAAGCCTGTGAACTACCGAAGCGCTACAACCAGACAAAAGGATATCTTTCACTATAAAGATTCTGTAAAAGTTTTTTTGCAAATGGACAGTTTGCAGCAGTACCTTGCTATTGAACGGCGGATGAAACATGCGGGGGCAAACAATGAGATGTTCAGGCTGTGGCAGGGATATAACAGGATGAACATTGCTATTATAGCCGGAGAACAGGATATGCAATTGTATAATGTTGCGGTGGATAAGCTGAATGCTGCTACAGACAGCTTTAATGTATTTGTGCAGTATCGCAACAACCGTTTTCTTCCGCATAAGCCGGATGCAACAATAAGGAAGATGCTGGACCCTGTGGAAACATTGATCGCAGAAGCAAATCTAAAACTGGAGGGTATGGGATTGCTGGTAGAAAATTTCCAGTACGATACCGAAGGTATCAGAAAGAAGCTGGCGCTGCTGGGGAAACGCAGTGAAGAACAGAAGGCGTTTCTTAACATTTATCTGTCGGCTGCGTTGCCGGAAAGGGAGCGCTTATTGTACAGGTAAGAACATACTTCGGTTTTGGGAGTAGCTTACATATTGTTCCCAAAAATCAGTTCACCTTAAATACTCAATAGATCATCTCTATGTTTGACAGGCGCGGGTTTCTTAAATTGACGGGAGCCGGGGCATTAGCGGCCATGCTTCCTTCTGTGGTTAAAGCCACAACCGAAAAAAGATCGGGGAATTTCCGGTTTTGTTTGAATACCAGCACGATCAGCGGGCAAAAACAGGGATTGCTTAAATCATTGCAAATTGCATCTGCAGCCGGCTATGAGGGTGTAGAGTTGTGGGTGAATGATATAAAAGCTCATATTAAGCAGGGAAACACTGTTGATACGCTTGCAAAAGCGATCCAGGACAGCGGGCTTGCTGTAGAAAATGCGATCAGCTTCACCACATGGATGGTGAGTGATCCGGCTCAAAGAAAAGAAGGATTGCGGGAACTGGAACAAGAAATGAAAATCCTGTCCACCCTTGGCTGTCGCCGCATTGCTGCGCCACCGTCGGGTGTGGACGGGAGCCGGCAGGTAGATCCCGTACGGGCGGGTAGCTATTACCGTGAGATCCTGGGACTGGGAAGAAAATATGGCGTAATGCCACAGTTGGAATTCTGGGGGGCTTCGGGTACACTGTATAGCTTAAGCCAGGCGCTGGCTATTGCCGCTGCTGCCAATGATCCCGATGCACGGATATTACCGGATGTGTATCATCTTTTCCGTGGAGGGTCGGGATTTAACGGGCTGAAGCTGGTTAGCGGAAGAGCAATAGAGATCGTTCATATGAATGATTACCCGGGCAATAAGCCGGCTCACGAACAAACCGACGCAGACCGCATTTACCCGGGCGATGGTGTTGCGCCGCTTAAGCAGGTGGTACGTGACCTGAGGGCTATGGGTGGTACAAAAGTGCTTTCGCTTGAATTATTTAATTCCACTTACTGGGCACAGGACCCTTTGCTGGTGGCTACAACAGGACTACAAAAAATGAAGGCATTGGTGGATGCGGTTTTAGCAGAGAAATAGACTGTTAAGTTAAGGCTATTGTGCCGTAAACAATTGTGAGAGATGAGGCGTGAGGTTTTCACGTTTGACCTCTCACATTTCACGATTAACATGGCATTACTATCCCTATATATCCGCGAATTCCCAGGCGCTTTGATAAGCATTTTGCTGCTCGGCATAAGTGATAAAACCGGCATAAAAAGGAAACTGGCTGAGGGTAGCGCTGTCGCCGATCACCACCAGCTTTTTCCGGGCGCGTGTCATGGCAACGTTCATGCGGCGGATATCAGAGAGGAATCCGATCCTGCTTTCGGGGTTACTGCGCGTCATGCTGATGTATACAATATCCCGCTCCTGTCCCTGGAAGCTGTCGATGGTGTTGACGGATATTTTATCACCGTATACATGCAGCTGTGGTGTATGCTGCAGCTGTTCTTTTAATAGCTGTATCTGCTGGCGGTAAGGGGAAATAACAGCAATGGCGGGAAAATTCTCCGGTTGGTAGTAAGCGTCTAATGTTTTTACCAGTTGGGTAAGATGTTTAAAAACAAAAGCAGCTTCTTCGGGGTTACTGATGCTTGTGCTTTCTGCTTTTTCATCGAAACCACAGCCGGCAGTATCTACAAAAGTCATCGGACGGTCTGCATCAAACAATAAATGCTTGGCAACGGATGGATGTGCCCTTAACCTGTTATGATAGAACACGCCGGAAGAATAATGCATGATCATTTCATGCATGCGGTATTGCTCCTCGAGCATAACAACGGCTTCGGGATGGAGCTGTACGCATTTTTCAAACAGGGTAGTGTTTAGTCCACCGCGGGCGGCTTCTTCCGATTTGATGGTAGGAGGTAACTGGCAATGATCGCCGGCGAGTATAACTTTTTTTGCTTTAAGGATGGGTATCCAGCAGGCAGGCTCAAGCGCCTGTCCGGCCTCGTCGATCACTACCGTGTGGTAATTGAGATGACGAACAGTATAATGATTAGCACCCACGGGGGTTGCAGTGATTATCTGTGCCCGGCTAAGTAGGTCATTGGTAATATACTGTTCCGTTTTTTCAACGTCCTTAATGATGCGATGCGCTTCATCAAACAGGGCCTTGCGTTGTTCCCGTTCGGCTTTCCCGAAATTACGCTTGTATTTGTGCGCCATATTACGGAGCTCATTGGCCTGCTTTTTCATTTTCTTCACTTCCTTCATGCTGCTATGCGCTGCCATCCTGCTGTCGAGCGTAAGCGCCATCAGGCTGTCCGACACCCGTGCGGGATTGCCTACACGCAACACATTCAGTCCTTCGTCTGATAATTTTTCTGTGAGCAGGTCCACGGCAGTATTGCTGGGGGCTACTACCAGTATCTGTTTATGCTCGTGCTGCAGCAGGGCTTTAACGGCTTGCACCAGCGTAGTGGTTTTGCCGGTGCCGGGCGGCCCATGCACAATGGCAAGCTCGTTGGCTGTTATGATCTTATTTACAGCCGTCTGCTGTGAGTTGTTTAGTGTAGTATTTGTGAAAGACGGAGGGTCATTCCTGAAGGTAGCCGGCTTCTTGCCGGTAAGTATAGCTATCAGGGGTCCTTCTTCCGGTTTCCCGATAAGGCTTTCCGCTACCGTAAGCGCGTTTTGCATTTCGTCGTAGCTGTTGTTGTCAAAAAGCAGGTCAATGCCCAGCTTGCCATCCCTGCTCCAAGCGGGTAGCTCATCGGTGCGCAGCGTGATCTTCATGCGGTTGCCGGACTGGAATGTGATCGTCCCTTCTAGCCTGTTCTCTTTCGGGTTATGATTGGAGAAAATAGCAGCGAGAGTGCCAAAGCGGAACTGGTGCGGGATATCGTGGTGAGTGGTGCGTTCAATCTCCACTGTGAGGTAATCACCCCTGCCTAATTCCGTATCCCGTATGGCAACAGGATACCAGGTGAGCCCGTTTTCCCTGCGTTCGTTTACGTTAGATGTTTCAATGAGTTGCCGGTATGCTTTGCGATCCTCTTCCCGTTCTATTTTCAGCAGATCAAGCAGCTTTTTGAAATACGCCATGTGGCAAAGGTAAGTAAGGGATAAGGGTGAAGAACCAAATCACAAGAACCAAATAAATTACAAATCCGAAGCCCGAATCTCGAAATCCGAAAGGGAAGCACCAAATAACAAAATGCAAGCACCAAATAAAATTCGAAGTCTGAACTCCGAATGTTCGGAGCTAAATCCGAAAGGAGTTATCGGCTATGAGCTGGCAATCGAATCTGATACCTGATAAGCCCGGAGTACCAACAGCCAAAACCAGAAATCAACAAATCCGAAATTAGCAATGAGTTTTGAGCTATTTCCTCCCTATACCTTACGCCTTATACCTTACACCCAAACTATAAACCATAAACTTTCAAACTCTTCTCCTTAATCCGCTAAAGGTTTAACCATAATATTCCGGTAGTACACGATACTTTTAGGATCATGTCCCTGCAGGGCAAAAGTGCCGCCGGTAATTAAGCGTAACGGATGGTTGTCTTCCCTTTTAACATCACAGGGTTCGGTGTAATCTACCACCACTTTATCATTTACCTTAATGATCACGTGCTTCCCTTCCACCTTTATATATTCTGTATACCATTCATTGTCTTTCGCATAGGTTTCGCTAATATCTACAATATCATACAGGCTGCCTGTTCTGCGCCAGTCTGTATGCGAATTATTGACCTGCACCTCGTATCCCCTGTCGGGCCAGCCGGCTTCCTGGTAGCTGGTATGAAAATAGATACCCGAATTGGAGCCGGGGAGGGTCTTTACCTCAGCCTTAAACTCAAAATTCCTGAAAATATGTTTTTTTATCGGCCCATCATAATAAAGGTGCGCAACCGGGCCGTTTACCTTGATGCAGCCGTCTTCTATGCTGAAGGTGGAAGCGTTCTTTCCCACCTTCCAGTTATTTAGAGTACCGTCAAACAGGGATATCCATCCGTCCTGCCTGCCGTGAGAAAGGCATGTGAATGACAGAAAAGAAAACCCCGCCACAGCAAATGCCATAAAAATTTTCATGTACGCTGGATTTTGAGTGAAGTTTATATTCATGAAGCTACATCTATTTACAGGAACTAAAAAGAAGAAAATTAATACGGCAGCTATTAAAAGGATCCTGTTTGGAGCAGTACATTTTTTCTACCTGTTCAATATCTGTCGTTTAAATCAGAAAGCCCCGGTGTAGAAACACCGGGACTTTTGGTTAAGGCTCTGATTAGTAGCTATTTTAGAGTTCACTATTCCGGCATTTCGGTATGAACAAACTCCATTAGTTTTTTTATATAGGCTGGTGAAAAATCGAACTGCAACCCTGCGGTTGTATATAATTCCGGTAAGGGTTTTGTACCACCCAAACTTAGTGCTTTCATGTAATTATCCAAAGATTTTTCCTTATTTTCTTTAAATTGTTTCCACATTCCTATAGCCCCTAACTGGGCAATACCATACTCAATATAGTAAAACGGCACTTCAAACAGATGGAGCTGGCGTTGCCACGCATTTTCACGGTATTGTTCCAACCCATTGAAATCTATTTCAGTAGAGGAAAATTCCCCGAGTATTTCCATCCAGCGTGCGGTTCTTTCTTCCGTGGTGTGGAAAGGATTTTCATAGATCCAGTGCTGGAATTTATCAATAGTGGCGATCCACGGCATTACGCTGATCACTCTTTCCAACTGGTGCTCTTTTGCTCTTTTTAAGTCGCTGCCGTCCTTGAAGAAGGTATCCCAGTATTCCATGCTGAACAGCTCCATGCTCATGCTGGCCACCTCTGCCATTTCGATAGGGTATTCCTTAAAAGCCGATAATTCCAGCGGGTGTGCCAGGAAGGAATGAACGGCATGCCCACCCTCATGTACCATGGTGGTAACATCATGCATCTGGCCGGCTGCATTCATAAAAATAAAAGGTGCGCCGCTTTCCGCTAAAGGCATATTGTATCCACCGGGCGCCTTCCCTTTCCGGCTGTCGAGGTCAAGATGGTTCAGTTCATTCATTCTGCGTAAACAGTCGGCAAAAAAAGGACGGAGCCGGCTAAAGCATGCTATGGATTTATCCAGTAGCTCTTTTCCGTTGGCAAAAGGGCGCAGAGGAGCTACTCCTTCCGGTTCGGCTTCGGTATCCCAGGGTTTTAATACGTCTAACCCGAGCTTGTTTCTTTTTTTTCTGTTGATCATATCCACCAAGGGCAGCACATGCTGTTTTACGCCTTCGTGGAAGCTGAAGCAGTCTTCTTTAGTATAGTCAAACCGGCCTTTTTCCACAAATGCATAGTCGCGGTAATTGGAAAAGCCGGCATTCAGTGCCACCTGGTGGCGTTTGCGGACCAGCTGGGTGAACAGGTTGTTCAGCGTATCTTTATCCTGCAGCCTTCTTTCATTCACTTTCCGGTAAACAGACTCACGCAGGGAACGGTCGTGGCTCTCCAGGAACCGGGAGGCCTGTTGCAGTGTATATTCTTTTCCTTCCGCCTCAATGGTCATTTTGCCGGCAATGGCCCCGTATTGCTGCTGCATTATGCTCAGTTCGGAAAACAGGGGAATATTTTCTTCCCGGAAAAGATCAATGCTCTTTTTTACGGAGCGCAGGTAAGTGAAGTATTTATCCTGGTCTAAGGATGCTGTATAGGGGCAGTCAACGAGCTTCCGGTTGATCTTGTCGGCATAAGGCTGGATATTAGGTTGAATAGCAGTATAGAAAAAATTAAAGGACTCCCTGAGTGCCTCGTTTTCTGTGTCGCAGGTCATGCGTACCTGCCGCCAGCAGGCATCTTCCGATACCACAGCCTCCAGTTCGCTTGCATCTTTCAGCCATTGCTCGAGGTCTTCCCTCGAATGAATGGGCCTTTCGCACAGCGTTTTAAAATAGGGCTCAAGCGCTTCCCATGTCGTTACTTCAAAGTTTTCCGGTAGGAAATGCCTTTCCTTTTTTTTAATATCAGCGTTTGCCTGGATCATGATTGTAAAACAGATAGTAAGTAGTGAACAATAAGTGCTGCCCGCTAAAAGTGTAATTTCTTTTACCGTTTGCCGCTTACGGCGAGATGGCTATTCCTTTGCTTTTTTCTTGGGAGCAGCCTTCTTTTTAGGCGCAGCTTCTTTTGCTGCCGGCTCTGCTTTTTTAGCGGCAGCTTTTTTCTTGGGAGCCGGCTTGGACTCTTCTTCCTTTGCTTCTTCTTTTGGCTTTACCTTTTTGGGACTCTTTTCTTTTTTCGGAGCTTCTTCTTTCAGTTTTTCTTCTTTATTGTCTTTAGCGGTAACGGTTGCTTCCTCCTCTTCGGGTTGGGGAGCTTTGATCTCTATATTGTTTGCTGTTAGTACGCCGAGCCATTTTACTATCTTTTTCAGATCGCTCGTGTACACTCTTTCAAAGTCTATATCGGGATATACCGTTTCAAAATATTTTTTTACTGCGGCATTGTCTTTTTCGTCGGGCAGCGGCGTTGCATTTTTTTGCATGGCAAGAAACACATCGGCCAGGTTCACATTTTCGCGTACGGTAAATATCTCGATGCTTTCGAGGTGCGAAAAGTTATGTATGCGGGAAGACACGAACCGGGTGCTTTTGTCTTCAAGCGAGCGTACAATGGCACCGTCTGCTTTGGAGCTTAACAGCTCGAATAAGCCACCCAATCCGGTTACGGAAATGATCTTACTGTATTCCATAGTGATCAAAATATTTAAAGAGATGCAAGATAACGGGAAATTCGGAAATGTTAATCCGGGAACAGCGTTTTATCTATATTGGGGATGATCCGCAGTGCGTTTTTATAATATATTTTTTTGAGCACCGTATCTGAGAGTCCCATTCCGTACATGCGCCAGAAGGCATGGTACTTTTTATGATAAGGAAAGTATTCATCTTTCGTTTCCAGCACCCGGAAGTAGGTAGTGTATTCTTCCGGCACCCAGCTGTCTTTGCCAAACATGATCCTGTTTTGATATTGCTCAAAAAATTGTTTGGCTGCTCTTGGCTGCCGTCCCAGCTCCGCGATGATGGCGCCAAACTCAATCATCATGTTAGGCATTTCATTCAGCAGTTGCCCCAATTTGTCCAAGTTGTTGGGATACCATCCAAAATGTGCCGCTATAAAAGTAGTGGAAGGGTGTTTTTTAAACATGCGGTGCTGTTCGGCAATGAGCTGCTCCCATGGTTCCGGGTCATTGGCTTCCCTTTTTCTCCGGGGGTGGGTAATCAGCTCCAGCCAGCGTTCGTTGTGCTCGTCTAAGGGATCCCAGAAGGGCTTGGGGTCGGCGGTATGGATGAGCACGGGAATTTTAAGCTTCCCGCATTTTTCCCATATGGCGTCTAAGCGGGGATCGTCTATGGGCACCCGTTTACCCTCTTTGTCTTTTACTGAAAAGCCGAGGTTCTTGAATATTTTCAGCCCGTTGGCGCCGTTCTTTACATCAGTTTCCAGTTGCTGAACCGCATTGGCAGTCCAGCCCGTACTGCCAATGCCGTTAAAGTCAATATTAGCAAATACGATAAACCGCCGCGGCGCTTTGCTGCGGATGCTTCGTGTCATTTCCTGTAACCTGCTGTGATTGCCGCCACTGAGGTTTACTATCACTGCCATATTCAGCTTATCCATTTCCGACAGCAGCTGGGGGATGGTCTGCTCCGACAGGTTCCATTGATGATTATGCACGTCAATGAAAGGGAATTTGGCCCTGGTAACAATATGCTCCGGAACCTTAAGCGTGGATACGGGATCGTATTTTTCAAAATCCATCGACTTTTGCTGGGCAGCCGTAGCGATAGCACAGAAGAGTAAGCAGATGAGGCTGATCTTTTTTTTCATGACGGGAATTGATAAGGTTAATCGTTGAGTGCCTGGTAAGCAAGCACTTTGAATTTTTCGTGGATATCACCATGGCTGTTCGGATACAGCTGTAAAAACAATTGTGCCACTATTTTTTCTTTAGGGTCTATCCAGTACGATGAGCTGAACATGCCTCCCCAGCTGTAAGATCCTTCGGGACGGGGGGAGAAGGCGCTGCCCTGTTCGGTTACCAGCTCAAAGCCGAGCCCGAAGGTATTGCCGTGCCCCAGCCTCAGGTCGCCGATCTGGTTGGTGGTCATCATCCGAACAGTGTTGCGCGACAATATACGCCTGCCGTTGTATACGCCGTTATTGAGCAGCATCTGCATAAAAACGGCATAGTCGTATGCCGTGGATGCCAATCCGCCGCCGCCCGAGAAATAAGTGCCGTTTGTATTGGGATAATCGGAAAGAAATGTTCCGTTGATATTCATGGTTGCCGGGGCTTTCTTAATGTGCCGGGTACTGTCTTCCGTATACAACGTTGCCAAACGGTTTTGCTTTTCTGCAGGCAGATAGAAATAGGTATCCTTCATGCCCAGCGGCTCAAAAAGCCTTTTTTGGAGGAAAACATCAAACGGCATACCCGATATCACTTCCACCAGGTAGCCTAGCAGATCGGTGTTCAGGCCGTAGGTGAATTTTTCCCCCGGCTGATGGGCAAGAGGCAGCGGTCCCAGCTTTTTCATGATATCTGCCAGCCTGATCTTTCCTACACCGATACCGGCTACAATGCCCGCCTTTGCGTAAATAGCATTAAAGGTTTTATTGCCTATTTGCGCATAATGTATGCCGGAAGTATGGGTGAGGAGCTGCCTGATGGTGATCTCCGATTTGGCGGGAACAGTGGTATAGGTAGTATCCTTTTCGTTAAAGCTGTCCAGTACTCCGGGGTTTTTAAATTCAGGGATGTATTTGCTTATGGCATCATCGAGCAAAAATTTCCCCTCTTCATATAGCATCATTACCGCCACACTGGTAACGGCTTTTGTTTGGGAAGCGATGCGCATAATAGCGTCTTTTTGGAGTGTTTTTTTGGTGGTGATATCATCGTATCCCAATCCCTTATGGTATATGATCTTACCGTTGCGCGCAATGATAGCGGTGGCGCCGTTGATCCAGCCGCTGTCGATATATTGCTGCACCAGTGCGTCAATCCGCTTCAGCCTTTCTTCCGAAACCCCGGCGGAGGCTGGTGTAACGATCTGCAGTGTTTGCGAGTAAGATGCAGCGGTTATTGCAACGAAAAAAAACAGGAGCAGGATGCGGAAGAACGATCGTATCATATAAAATACCTTTTTTGAAAAAGGGAAGATAGGATTTAATCCTGTTTGGGAGAGTCGGGAGCCGTAGAAGTTCTGAAAGAAGACAAATCAGTTAAAGTGAATTTCAAAGTCCACTTCCATATCTCCATATTCTCACATTTTCACATTTCCATATTTCCACATTCTCACATTTTCTTCATCCATACAACTCCAGGTGGATATCCTTACGTTCATAGCCCATGGCTACGATCCTTTGCCTGGCTTCATCAATCATGTTCTTCCAGCCGCACAGGAAGAAACAGGCAGAAGGCTTGTCCTGGATAAGCGCTTCATAAATGGCATGCACGTAGCCGGTTTTGCCTTCCCATTCTTCCCTTGATAAGGTAGGATAATAATGGAAATAGGGGATATTTTCTTCCAGCTCCCGCATCTCATCATAATACAGCAGGTTGCACTTCTGGCGGCAGCCGAATATAAGATGAATATGCCCGTGCGGAATATTATGCAGGTTGATATGGTTGACCATGCTACGAAAAGGAGCAATGCCAGTACCCGTGCAGATCAGGAACAGGTCTTTTTCTATAGGATTGGGTAGAGTAAATACACCGAGCGGCCCCCGCAGCGTAAATTCGGAGCCCTCTTTTATTTCATTGAAAATATAGGTAGTGCCTGCACCGCCTTCGAGCAGTACGATCACCAGCTCAATTACATTGCTGCCGTCGGGCCATGAGGCAATGGAGTAGCTGCGCCATCTTTTAGCAGGCTTTTCATGTATAGGCAAATCAAGCGTTACGAACTGGCCAGGCATAAATTCAAAGCGATCGGTATCCTGCACTTCGATCCAGTACCTGCGGGTGAGGGGAGCTTCTTCCCTGATACGGGTAACAATACCTTTACGCCAGGGTAGTAAAGCCATATAGAGAATTTTCAAAATGACAAATCGCTTGCGGAAGAATACGCTTAATAAAGATAAGGTATGTGGGTGGAAAATCCTCCGCCACGCCTGTCGTATTTCAATTTTCGCTTGATTAAGCTTTGGCACTGTGAACTCAGCAATAGAATCCTGATGTGTTCTCTGCTAAGTTATTCTATTTATCTTATTAAAGGTCGGCAACCTTTTTGTTCAGGATCTGCCACAGGGTATCTTTCAGCTCAGTCAATCCTTTATGGGTAAGCGATGATATAAAAAGATGGGGAATACCGGGTGGCAGTTCTTTACTGATCGCGGATCTTAATTCATTATCCAGCATATCGCTTTTACTTACCGCGATAAGGAATTCCTTATGGAGCAGTTCGGGGTTGTATTGCTCCAGTTCATTGACCAGTATATCAAATTCTTTACGATGATCTTTACTGTCGGCAGGAATAAGGAACAACAGTACCGGGTTGCGTTCTATATGCCGGAGGAAGCGATGCCCCAGGCCTTTGCCTTCCGCAGCGCCTTCAATAATGCCCGGAAGATCGGCGATACAAAAGCTCTGGTGTTCGCGGTAGGCTACGATGCCTAAATTGGGGTGAAGGGTAGTGAAAGCATAATCGGCGATTTTGGGTTTGGCGGCGGTAATGGCCGATAACAGCGTGGATTTACCCGCATTAGGAAATCCTACCAGCCCCACATCTGCCAGGACCTTCAGTTCCAGCACTTTCCATCCTTCCTGGCCCGGTTCACCCGGCTGGGCATATTCCGGCGCCTGGTTGGTGGCTGTGGCAAAGTTGGTATTGCCTAATCCTCCTTTGCCTCCTTTTATCCATATGACCTCCTGCCCGTCTTTTGTTATTTCAGCCTCTTTTTCCTGTGTTGCTTCGCCGAAGGCGATCGTTCCCAGGGGTACTTCTATAATAATATCTTTCCCGGTTTTGCCTGTGCAATTATTGCCGCTGCCGCTTTCGCCATTGCCTGCCAGCACATTTTTAAAATACCGTAAATGTAAAAGTGTCCATAAATTTTTATTGCCTTTCAGTATAATATGCCCACCCCGGCCACCATCACCCCCGTCGGGACCTGCCTGCGGGTTATATTTGGTGCGCATAAAATGCCTGCTGCCGGCGCCGCCGTGCCCGCTGCGGCAAAATATCCTGATCTGGTCTACAAAATTTGATTTTTCCATTCCGCGCTTTGCGCAAAGATATAGCGTGCGCTTCATGCAGTGAGTAATACTGCAGAAGATTAATAATATATGGGCTGTTTGTCTATTGAATTTCAAAGGTATCGGTAAGAGAAGTGTATGGGAACTGCTTTGTACATGCTTTTATATTTAATACCTTTTAACAAAAGTTTATTCCTATTTTATTATAAAGCGGAAAGTATTTATATTTATTTGTCGCTAAATGTTAGAATTATGGAAGCACAAAAGCACAAGATATTGTTATGCGAAGATGATCAGAACCTGGGGCTGGTGTTAAAGAATTACCTTGAGCTCAATGATTATGACGTAACATTGGAGAGAGACGGCCGCCTGGGACTGGCTGCTTTTCAGCGTGAGAAGTTTGAGCTTTGTCTCCTGGATGTGATGATGCCCAATATGGACGGCTTTAAACTGGCCGAGGAGATCAGGGATATTAACCCCGATGTACCCCTGTTTTTCCTTTCTGCAAAAACCATGAAGGAGGATATTATACAGGGGTATAAGCTGGGCGCCGATGACTATATCACCAAGCCGTTCGACAGCGAGGTATTGCTGCTGAAGATCAAAGCCATACTTAAACGTAATGAAGACCTGAACAAGGAGTCCGTTAATGTGGAATTTGATCTCGGCAATTATCATTTTAACCCCAGGCTGCGCGAGCTTGTAATAGCGGGCAGAACACAAACGCTGTCGCCCAAGGAGAATGAATTGCTGAAAATGCTGGCGGAGTATAAAAATGATCTGCTGCCCCGGGAGATCGCGTTAAAGCGCATCTGGGGAAGCGATACCTATTTCAACGGAAGAAGTATGGATGTGTATATTGCCAAGCTCAGGAAATATCTTAAAGAAGATCCCAATATCGAGATCGTAAATATTCACGGCAACGGGTTTAGGTTGGTGGTGAATGAGTAGTGGTGAATAAGTGAATGGTGAGAGGTGAAACGTGAGAAGAGAATTGCTGATTGCTTACGGCTGATGAGCTGACAGCAACAAAGTACCAGGAAGCCAATCGCAGGAACCAATGAAATTTGAGAGGTGAAACGTGAGAAGAGAGACGAGGCGGTTTGTTTATCGTCTCACATTTGTCATTTCAATAGATGAGAGATTGGGGGGCGTATTTATTCGAGCTATTCTTCCAATAGTTTCTCTACTTCTGTCTTCAATACAGAAAGGTGGTTTAATATGATTCCCCAAATGATGTCGTCAGAAACCGAGTCGTACCCATGAATGATCCTGTTTCTTGTATCAACGATTTTCCGGGAATTTGAAAGTTCGATGGAATGATCTTTATTAAGGATCCGGCTCATGGCTTCTCCGATGATTTCAATGTTTCTTTCTACCGCTCTTCTTGTTTTTAAATCAGCTTGGAATTCGTTAAAATCCTTCCGGGGGGTTGGCAGGAAACTTTCTATTTCAATGATGGCGTTTAGTATGTTGTAAAGCCATGTCTTTATATCATCCATAAACCAGTTGCCGTTTTTCGCTTATCGCCTTTTTAAAATAAGGGTTTTTTATAGCTTTTTCCTCTAAAAGATCAACTGGGCGATTCAGCATGTCCTCTAATGAAAATTTGAAATCAAAATAATTGTCCGCATAACTGGCTGTGTCGACAATATTATCGAAATCTACAATGAAGTCCACGTCACTGGTTTCAGAAAATTGATCTGTCAGAACAGAGCCAAATGCATACAACTTCTTTACCTTATGGTTCTTGCAAAGTTTATGAATATCGTAGCTATATTTATCCAGTAGTGTCATATTTAGTTAAAGGTAAAAAGATAAGTTAACACTTACGGTCAGCCGCTATAAAAAGAACAAAAAAGCCCGGAACAGCTACAATGCAGGAGGTTCCGGCGTTGCTGCGACCAAAACCGAATGTCTTTTACTTACTGGTATATATTAATGTAATCTGCGGATTTTCTTTCCTGTATCTTTCCCTTTCCTCAGTAATCAACCAGTTGCTCCTCTATTAATTCAGGTATCTCACGCCATTCATATTGCTGGTTTCGTAGCTGGGGTTCAAAGCCTGCCTCGCGTATGGCATCCTGGATGGTTTTATAGGTGAACCGGTGCGGTGCGCCTGCTGCGCTCACTACATTTTCCTCTATCATGATGCTGCCAAAGTCATTGGCGCCGGCATGCAGGGAAATCTGTGCCGTTTTTTTACCTACAGTAAGCCATGAAGCCTGTATATTTTTAATATTGGGCAGCATGATGCGGCAAAGAGCGATCATGCGGATATATTCTTCTGCTGTAGTGAGATTGTGTATCCCGCGAATACGCGTAAGTAAGGTATCCACATCCTGGAAAGTCCAGGGGATGAATGCCAGGAAGCCTTTGGCATCTGCAGGTTTTCTGCTTTGCACCTCACGGATCTTCACCAGGTGCTCAAATCTTTCCGCTATGGTTTCCACATGTCCGAACATCATGGTGGCACTGGTGGTAATATGCAGCTTGTGCGCTTCATGCATAATATCCAGCCATTCCTGGGCGCCGCATTTTCCTTTACTGATCAACCTTCTTACCCGGTCGGTCAATATTTCTGCTCCTGCTCCCGGCAATGAATCAAGTCCTGCTTCCTTCAGTGCTATCAGCACGTCGCGGTGGCTCATTTTTTCGAGCTTGCAAATATGCGCTACTTCAGGTGGACCGAGGGCATGCAGCCTGATATCGGGAAATTCGGACTTTATGGCGCGAAAGGTACCGGTATAAAAATCAAGTCCTAATTGGGGATGGTGGCCTCCCTGTAATAACAGCTGATCACCACCGTATTTAATGGTTTCCCGTATTTTTTTCCGGTAGGTAGGCATGTCCGTTATATAGGCTTCCGCATGACCCGGAATACGGTAAAAATTACAGAATTTACAATTGGCCACACAAACATTGGTCGTATTCACATTCCTGTCTATTTGCCAGGTTACTTTTCCGTGAGGCACATGCAGCTTACGCATCTCATCGGCTACATACATCAGCTCTGTCAAAGGAGCGTTCTGATGCAAAAAAATCCCCTCTTCCGCAGTAAGAAACTCCAGTTCCAGCGCCTTTTGTAAAATGTCTCCGGTATTCATCATATTATGGCTTCATCATGTAAAAAAAGGAAGTAATACAAGTAAGGCAGCACCCTGATCTATGTAGCCCTGCTACCTGCAAAAATACTAAGATTATGAATGATGAGCGGGCTGATTTTCTATTTAAAATGAATTAAATTTATGAACTACATATGAAAATAGTATTTGCCAGTATTGTCTTTATAGCTGTAATAGTATCTCCGGCGTTGCATGTTGCGGGCCAAAAGTCTGTTGCAGAAGAACCGGCAAAGTTGATCACGCAGTTTAAATTTCACCAGTTCAGCGGCGGAGTGGTGGTGATCCAGGGGCGCGTAAATCAATATCCCGACACGTTAAATTTTATATTAGATACAGGAAGCGGTGGTATTTCACTGGATTCCGCCACTGTGGAGGCACTGTCCATTCCAACAACACCTTCAGACAGAACCATACGGGGCATTGCCGGTATCCGGAAAGTGAATTTTTTATACAATGCTACGCTCCATCTGCCTGGACTATCTGTAGACAGTCTTAATTTCCACGTTAATGATTACGAGATCCTTTCCAGTGTATACGGAGTAAAAATAGACGGTATAATAGGATACAGCTTTTTTAGACGGTATATTGTTCATTTTGATTATGACAAGCTGCTGCTGTCTGTATATTCGCAGGGTGATTTCAAATACAGGCGCGGAGGGTATATCCTGAAGCCGATGCTCACTTCCATCCCTATTGTGAACACAGACTTCAGGGACAGCAGGAAATTGAATTCAAGGTTCTATTTTGACTCCGGAGCAGGGTTATGCTTTTTGCTTTCCGATAGCTTTAACCGCGACAGCGCTGTGCTTAATCCCAATAAAAAAACCTTCCTCACCCAGGCGGAGGGGCTGGGTGGAAAAATGGAAATGCGGTTAACCACGGTAAAAGAAGTAAAGATAGGCCCCTATCGCTTTCGTAACGTACCCACCTATATTTTTGAAGATATATACAACATTACAGCCTATCCTTACCTTGCAGGATTGATAGGCAATGACCTGCTGAGACGTTTTAATGTAACGCTCAATTATGCAAAACGCGAGATCCATCTCATCCCCAATTCACATTACCGCTCTCCTTTCGATTATGCATATACGGGGCTGGGTATTTATGTTGTAAATGGCAGGATACAGGTGGAAGATGTAATACCCGGCTCCCCGGGGGAAGCATCGGGATTTAAAACCGGCGATGTGCTGATTGGTGTGGGTAACAATTTTTCCAATAATATCCAGGCCTATAAAAATCTTCTGCAGATGCGCGGTCAAAAAATAAAGATCGTTGTAAACCGCAACGACAGCCTGATCATTCTTACGCTCAAGCCTGCAAGCATTCTCTGAGGTAAGGTTACTTTCCATATATTACCCTAATTTTGCAGTCCTTTCTGAAGATACCGGAATTTTAAAGTATGATTCAATTTGAGCAATTTGTCTTGCAAAACGGACTAAGGGTAGTAGTGCATGAAGATCATTCCACACCCATGGCTGTGGTAAATGTGTTGTATGACGTGGGAGCAAGGGACGAGGATGCTTCGAAAACAGGGTTTGCTCATTTGTTTGAGCACCTGATGTTTGGCGGCTCGGTTAATGTGCCGTCGTATGATGAGCCCCTGCAGCGTGCAGGAGGGGAAAACAATGCCTATACTACTAATGATCTTACCAATTACTATTGCCAGCTTCCTGCGGAAAATATGGAAACTGCTTTTTGGCTGGAAAGCGACAGGATGTTAAGCCTGGCCTTTGGCGAAAAAAGCCTTGAAACGCAGCGTAAGGTGGTATGTGAAGAATTTAAGGAACATTACCTGAATAAGCCCTATGGCGATGTATGGCACAAAATGCGTGCGCTGGCATACAGGAAGCATCCTTACCGCTGGATGACCATAGGCGCGGAGCTGAGCCATATAGAAAATGCCACGCTTGAGGATGTGAAGCACTTTTTCTTTAAGCATTATCGTCCGGTTAATGCTATCCTTACCGTGGCTGGTCATGTTACCATGCAACAGGTAAAGCAGCTTGCGGAAAAATGGTTCGGCGATATTCCCTCCGGGGAAAAATACATCCGCCATCTTTCGCAGGAGCCTTTGCAAACCGGTGCGCGCAAGTTGGAGGTGCGAGCCGATGTGCCTGTGGATGCATTCTATAAGTGCTGGCATATCTGCTCCCGTATGGACCGGCGGTATTATGTAACAGATCTGGTCACTGAGATCCTGGGCGGTGGGGCATCCTCACGGTTGTTCCAATCGCTTGTAAAGGAGAAGCAACTCTTCAGCAGCATAGGATGCTATCATTTCGGGAGCATGGATGCAGGACTGCTGGCTGTAGAAGGGAAGCTGGTGCAGGGTGTTAAAATGGAAGATGCGGATGCAGCGGTGGAAACGGAGCTTCGTAAAATAACAGACAGCCCTGTAGAGGAAAAGGAATTGCGAAAGGTGAAAAACAAAACGGAAAGCCTTATTGCTTTTGAAGACATGAGCCTGGTAAACAGGGCCGGCAGCCTTTCTTTTTATACCCTGTTAGGCAATACCAATATGATCAATGAAGAATTGGAGCGATACCAAATGGTGACCGCGGCCGAGCTGCAGCAGGAAGCTGCCGCTATTTTTAGCCCTGCCAACAGCAATACCATCTATTACTTTGGTAACCATCAAAACGGATAATTATACGCATGCCCAACAGACAACATGCCCCGCACATTAAAGATGCAATAGCCTATGCGCTCGAACTCAAGCCTTTCCGGAAGCTCGTTTTGGATAATGGTGTGCCTGTATACGCCATTGATGCCGGTGCTGAGGAGGTGGTGCAGGTGGAGCTGGTGTTTAAGGCAGGCAACTGGTATGAGTCCCAGAACCTGGTGGCACCTGCCACCAATTACCTGCTGAAAAACGGCACTTCGCATAGGAGCGCCTTTGATATTAATGAACATTTTGAGTATTACGGGTCTTATCTCAATCGTAACTGCTATAATGAAACGGCCAGCCTTAGCCTGCACAGCCTGACCAAACATTTGCAGGAACTGTTGCCGGTAATGCAGGAACTGGTTACCGATTCCACGATGCCGGAAGCGGAGCTGGATATCTACCGGCAAAACATGAAGCAAAAGCTACAGGTCAATCTCAGGAAATGCGATTTTGTGGCCAACCGCTTAATTGATGAATATTTATTCGGTATTCATCATCCCTATGGCAAATACAGCTCCACCATTGCTTACGATGCCTTGCAGCCCGGCCAGCTTCGCCGTTTTTTGGAGCAGTATTATGTGAACGGGCACTGCAGCATATTTGTGGCGGGAAAATTACCGGCTGATATAGAACTGTTGCTGAATAAAAATTTCGGCAGCCTGCCGTTAAATCAAACGCCCCTGCCGGATATAACACATCCTGTTGAGGCAGCTACCGAAAAAAAGTACCGGATCGTGAATGACCAGAAAGGGATCCAGGGTGCCATACGCATGGCCCGCCATTTTCCCGGGAGGCGCCATCCCGATTTCAGTAAAGCCCAGGTGCTGAATGCGCTCTTTGGCGGTTACTTCGGCTCAAGGCTCATGAGCAATATCCGCGAAGACAAGGGGTACACTTATGGTATACACAGCTATATGCAAAATCATGTTCAGCAAAGCGCCTGGATGATCAGTACGGAAGCGGGCACAGCCGTTTGTGAAGCCACTATCACGGAAGTGTATAAAGAAATGCAGTTACTGCGTGAAGAAGCAGTAACGGAAGAAGAGTTGCTGCTGGTAAAGAACTATCTTATTGGTACCATACTGGGCGATCTTGATGGTCCGTTCCATATCATTGCCCGGTGGAAAAATATTATACTCCATGATCTCGGCGAAGACTATTTCTATAGGTCGGTAAACGATATCAAGAATATTACCGCAAAAGAAGTGCACGAGCTGGCCAATCAATACCTGCAGCCTGAGGCGTTTTATGAATTGGTGGTAGTGTAAAAAAAATTACACCAGCCCAAAGAGCTGGTGTAATATAGAAATTCTTAATACTTAATAGATGCTATTGCTTTTTAAGCGTAAGCGTAGCTTCCCCGAATGAGCCCGCTGAAACGGTATGCTTTAGCCGCACGGTGAAAGAATTGATACAGGGATCAACTATGTTCAATGGGCTCGGAACAGTTTCGCAGGAAATCTCTCCGTAGCCTGCACCATAGCCATCACCATATACCTGCTTAGCTACGTGAGTGGAATTATCCTCAGGATCTACCTCTACAATGATCGGTCTTGCATTGATGTCGAGGTATTTAAAAGAAAAATGAGTATCGTCAATTAACGTAACATCTACAACATCTCCTTCGGCGAAGTCTCCCCATTCGTCTTCAACGACAACAAATTTTCCGTTATACACTTCCGGTACGAATTTACAGGGAGCGGCATACCGAATGGCTGGGCTGGCACCGGCCAATGCCCCAATATTGGCATTATACCCTACTCCTTCCGGAGGGAACGCCTGGTACGATCTTCCATCCAGTGTGGTAATGTCGGCGCCTATATCGAATTTGTCGCCGGGTATAATAGGCTGGCCGAACATTGTTTCCAGCTCCGGTCCGGTAATTTCATATGAAACCGGGAAAGAGGAAATGTCGGTCTTAAAAACTTTAATATCGCCTTTATTCTCATTTTTCATGATCACAATATCAAATTTCTTCGGCTGAACCCCTTCTTTGAAATATACATCTACACTGAATTTTGCATGAAATTCTTCAGGGTTGGCAGAAATCTTATCATCAAAACCAGCGTCTTTTTTTATCAGAGGAAGAGGCACTTCCTCCAGTTCAGGGATCTTCCCGTTATCATTCTTCCGGCAGGAGCCAAGAAAAATAACTGCTGCAACAACAGCATATATTGTATATAATAGACTCTTTTTCATATCATTCTTTTCATTTTTAAAAATAATTTACCTACCCATTCTAAGGCTTGTCCCAAAAAACATTGAAACTCGAAGGGTCCTTTTTTTGTTCAGGAGCATTTGGATTTGTTTCCAGTTCTGTCTGTGCCCAGGGCAAAGACCGAGGATAAGGTAATGTTGACTGAACAGGAACAGCCGCCTGGGCACCCGGATTCAGAGGATCACCATTAATAGGTGGCTGTACTTTTCCGTCGGGTGCGTGCAACGGATTCTTAGGATCAAACATTATGGGATATCCTGTCCTTCTGTAGTCTGTATATTGATCCACTGAACTGCCTATGCTGGAAAGCCATTTTTGTGTCATAATGATTTCCAGCTTTTTTTGATCCGAGGCCGCGTCAAATGCTGCTAACACAGCATCTATATAATCCAGCATATCTGAGCCTGCGGTTTCGGAATAAATAGGCGGCACAGTTTGTGAAGGTTTCACAAAATTAGCAATGGTATAATCAATCTGCCGGAAAGATTCTTTCATAGCCTGTTCCAATACGGCTTTGAGATCTCCTGTCACAATACCCTCACTGATCAGCTCTGCCTGGAGATATAAAATGTCGGCATAGGTAATAAACCTATAGGGAGCGGCGCCTGTTCCGCTTGAAGCAGAAGCTTTTTCAGCAGAGCCGTCATCATATTTACCTCCCACCGGATATATTCCAAATAAGCTTACCGTATTCTGCTGCGATTTGGCGGCATTTTCTCCGGCAGATCCAAAGTAGATGCTTACAAAGGGACCATCCCTGTATTCCGTATTATTGTCTGGGTTACTGTCATCCGACATCTGGTTGTATATGTAATAAGGAATGCGGGGATCTTCAATGCCTGTATTGATACCGGAGTTATACCCTTTCATTATCTCATACAGCCAGGGGCTCACATGGTTGGAGCGCTGAGTGGCGTAGTAATCTCCGAAACCCGGGTTCCGGTCATCTGTAGCAGCGTTGGGTCCGTACTGCATCATGAAGCTTTCGTTGGTATTGCCGATAAGCTCATCTGCGTTATTCAGGATCTGGTTTACTTCAGCAGAAACATCCTGTACTTTCCGTATTTGGGTATATAGCTTTAGCTTGATAGCATTAGCGGCTTTCACCCATTTTGTAACAGAACCTCCAAAGATCAGGTCATCTGTTCCGGGTTTGAAATTATTTTCCGCGCCTGTGTTTTTCAGGTCGGCTATACCTTCGTCTATTAAAGTAAAAAGCTGGGGATATATATCTTCTCCCTTGTCGAATTTCGGATAAGTGATCCCTTCATTCAATTTACTGGCCTCAGAAAAGGGCACATCTCCAAATATATCTACCAACTGGCTGTAAGAATAGGCTTTTAAAATTTTTGCCACGCCGGCATATATCCTGTTATCTTCTTCGGTAGCGAGCAGGATAATTTCATCGAGATTTGCCAGTGTAGTGCGGTACATGCGCGGCCAGGTATTGGATAAGAAAAACTCTGTGCCGGTAACACCATATTCATTCGCATCTTCCCTGGTACTCATCTGGTGAGTATATACTGCCAGGTCCTGGGATAAGCCACTTCCAATAGCAAGAGAATTCCCCAAACCAACCTGAGCTGTTACCAGGAGGGTAGCAAGTGGAACCGTTAACGGATCATTAGGATTATCATTGATATCCAACTGTTTTTTACAGGAAGTAAAAACGACCAGTCCTGAAATAATAAGTAAGATATTTTTAAACTTATACTTCATATCTAAGAATTTTGTCATTATTAAAATGTTACAACCAGGTTGATCCCATAACGCTTGGTAGTAGGGGCGGCAGATAGCTCAAAGCCCTGTGCATTATTGGTTCCAAACGACCCAACTTCCGGATCAAAGTTGGTATATCTTGGGAAATTAGGAGCAAGGAACCAGAGGTTCCTGCCTGTAAAAGTCAAGGACATTGAACCTATAGGGGTCTTTTTAAATATTGATTGCGGGAAATTATATCCTAATGTAAGCTCTCTCAGCCTGTATACGGTAGCATCATATACGCTCCATTCTGCAGCTCCATTGATGGCAAAAGTTGTAAAGTTTGCATTGGAAGCAAAATAAACGTCATTAACAGGGATCCTTGTTTGATTGGGAACCGTCTTTCCATTGGATAAAATAGCTTTTTCCGTTAAAGGATCGCCATATACACCCGGTATAATTATAGCAGTTTCCCTATGTTCTGTATCTTTCGTAACGCCGCGCCCCAACAACGAGTTCACCGTTACTGAATAAATATCACCGCCCTTGGTCATGTCAAACAATGCGCTCAAAGAAAAACCTTTGTAAGAGAGGATATTGGTGATGCCCATCTTATAATCAGGGTTAGGATCGCCTATATAGCCAAGCTCTTTAGATTCAATCAGCGTTCCTGTACTGGGATTGATCAATAACGACCCGTCTGTATGACGCGCTGAGACCGTTCCTCTGAAATAACCATAGGGCATCCCCGCCTCCAGGTATGCTGAAATATCTTCCTGGTAATCTTCCAGGTATATTCTGGTTACACCTTCGATCAGTGATTGAACCATGTTCCTGTTCTTGGTAAATACCCCTCTTAATTCCCATTCAAAATTTCTTACCTGAACCGGGCGAACAGTCAGTGCAACTTCAATGCCCTTATTGGTAAGCTTTCCATAGTTGGTATAATATTCCGCATATCCCGATGTGGCAGGAATAGTGATCGGAGCGATCATATTGGTTGACTGCCTGCTGTACAGAGCAACATCAAGCTCAATTTTTCTTTTCAGAAAGCTCAATTGAGTACCAACTTCTATTTCCTCGGTGAATTCCGGTTTCAGATTGGGATCATAGGAAGTGGCACCAAGAGAAGCCCGGGGCTGTGACATAAAGTTAGAGTTCAGCACATAAACATTCTGGAGAGAATAAGGTTCTGCGTCCCTTCCTACTTTAGACCAGCCGGCACGTATTTTCCCATAGTCCAAAACTTTATTGCTGATACCCAGCGCATCGCTGAAAACGAAAGACAGGGAAGCCGCAGGATAGAAATAGCTCCTGCTCTCTATCGGTAGAGTGGAAGACCAGTCGTTACGACCAGTAAGATTCAGGAATAAATAATTTTGGTACCCGAGCGTAACATCGCCATAGAGCGCCACAATGCTTCTCTTTTCATAATCATCGAAATTAAAAATTTGCTGAGAAGTATTAATTAAATTATGGATCCCTTTTGTAATGAACTGGTTGCCTGTGTTGGTCTGGCGTTGCGATTTGCGTTGATTATAGTTTGTCCCGATAATTGTTCTCAGGCTAAATGCTTCACCTATACGTGGTGTCAGCGTGAGCATGAGGTTAGACTCCAACTCACGTTTCCAATAATTGTCTACTATAAGCCTTCCCTTTCCTTCTGCCGCTCTTGATCCTATCTCAGTAACCTCATTTCTGCGAATGGTTTTGATATTGGTACCTAAGTTATAATCTATTCTTGCCCATGACGTGATGTTAAAATCGGCATGCATCCCTGCTACAAAACGCTCCTCGTCTGTGCTGGCAACATTGTACTTGGCCGACCAAAGTGGATTGTCGAACTGCCCCTGAGGACCGGGAACAAGCATATTTCCGTTTTCATCTTCAAATGGCATGTTAAAATCCCAGTTCCTGCCTGGGAATAAAGATCTGGCAAACATCGATGCTGCACCGTCAAACTGGTTTTCACCAAAAAATCCTCCTTTCTGCTTAGAGCTGGCATAACTGAAATTACCCCTGAGGTTAAGCCCTATATCCAGCTTCGTAGATCCCCCCAGTCCAATATTATTCCTGGTAAAGGAAGAGTGCTGCACATATCCGCTATGGGTAAGATTGGAAGCTGTTAAGGCAACTGCACTTTTTTCATTGCCACCATTAAAGCTTACGGAATTTTCATATACCATCCCTGTTTTGAAAAGATCTCTTACATTGTTTGGATAAGCCTGGTAGGGAAGACTATCGCCCGGGTACATGTCGGGATAAGCTTCCTTATAGCCTGAATAAATTTCAACAGAATCCATTGAACTGAACTTAGATCCCCAGGAGCCATTCGAATTGGAATAATTACCATATGATCCTGTGCCATATAAATTCTGATATTCCGGGAGGTTTGCAATGGATTCAAAGGAAACAGAACTCTTGAAGGTTACTTCCATTCCCTTTTTGCTTCTGCTCGCACTTCCCGATTTGGTAGTGATGATAATGGCTCCGTTGGAAGCTCTTGAACCATACAAGGCTGCAGCCGTGGAACCTTTCAAAATATTCATGCTGGCAATATCATTGGGATCCAGATTGGAAAGCCCTGTAGAATAAGCTGTACCGCCAGTTTGCTGGCTGCTTGTGGTTACCTGATCGTTGCTGTAGGGTATCCCGTCTACTATGATCAGTGGCTCATTGACGCCAAAAAATGACGTATTCCCTCTTATTTGTATGCGGGTAGATGAACCGGGGGTTCCTTGTGATGCCCTTATATCTACTCCTGCTATCTTGCCTTGCATGCCCTTTAATACATCCGGCTCAGATTTTTGAACAATTGTATTCGGATCCACTTTGCTGACAGAATATCCCAAAGCTTTTTCGGTTCTTTTGATACCCGAAGCCGTAACTACCACTTCCTGGAGATTGGCAGCTGTCGCTAAGCTGATGGATAAAATATTCTGGTTACCTACCCGGATTTCCTGCTCTTCGAAGCCCGCGGCACTTACAGTGAGCACGGTACTGGAGGTTACCGTGATGCTAAAGTTCCCGTCCTGGTCGGCGGCAACTCCGGTATTGCTTCCCTTTACCTTTATTGTAGCGAAGGGAACCGGGCCACCATTAGCATCTGTAACCCGGCCGGTTACCGTTTTTGTTTGAGACCATGCCAATACCGAGCATAGTACTAGCATAGCCAGTAGTGAAGTTTTTCTCATGTTTTCTGTTTTAAATGAAGGGGCAAATATACAGAGATTTAAGAAATACCAATTTTTTGTTAAACTTCTGAAATTTAGCCCTGAATTCACTTTCAAGACAAATGACGATACCTTTATGCTGCTTATTTTTTGAAATTTGTCCAAATCTGTATTTCCCGCTTAACATATATGCATTTTATCCTTATATACAGGTGGTTGTTTAGGCACAGTGTATATTTAAAGGGAAGGATAGAGTTATGCAGCAGGTAATGCACAAAATCACCGCTTCGCCCGGTGCAGGAGTGCGAGCAATACCGGCAACAGCACGAGGTTGGTTACTGTAGCGGAAAGGAGCGTAAGCGAGGTGAGCCAGCCAAGCGCCTTGGTGCCCCCGAAACCGCTGAAAATAAAAATGCTGAAACCTGCGATCAATACCAGGGAAGTATAGATAATACTAATGCCTGTATGATGAATGGTTTGCAGGATGGTAGGCTTCACCCTGTTGCCGTTTTCCGGCAGCTCCTGCCTGTAATTAACTAAAAAACGAATGGTTACATCTATGGCAATGCCTAAAGCGATGCCGAATATCAAAACGGTAGACGGCTTGAGCGGAACGCCGGCCCAGCCCATGATGCCGGCAGTGAGCATCAGCGGAACAATATTGGGTATGAGGGAGCAGATCAGTATCCTTACCGATCTAAAAAGATAAAGCATGCACAGGGCGATCAGCAGAAACGCCCACATAATGCTTTCCTGTAAGCCGCTTATGATAAAGCGGCTGCCTTCTAAAAAGGTAATGCTGGTGCCGGTGAACTGTACATTGTATTTTGTTGAATCAAAAAGCTCGTCAGAGCGTTCTTTAATATCCGCCAGTATAAGGGGCAGCTTTTTGCTTCCCACATCGGCCATATTAACACTGATACGGGTTTTTTGCCGGGTGCTGTCTATGAAAGCGTTCATGAGCTGCTGGAACGTATTATTGGCGTTGCTGCTGTCTTTCCTCACTTTCAGGTAATCGGTCACAAATGCACCGTCAAAAGCATTGGGCAGGGCGTAGTTCAGGCTGTCGCCGTCATAAAAGCCCTGTTTGGCAAACTTCAGTCCTTCCGCAAGCGACAGGGGACGGGCCATTTCTGGTCTGGCGGCAATGTATTGTGAAAGAGAATCTATCCTTTGGAAAATGTTCAGCGCCCGCATGCCCACAAAGCCATATTTTCTTTTGGTATCTACAATGATCTCCAGGGGCATGATCCCTTTAAAATGCTTTTCAAAGAATTTAAGATCGGTATAAATTTTATCGGTTTGAGGTATATCATCCACCATATGCCCCACCGACACCAGTCTTGATATCCCCGACACGGAAAATATGATAACCACGCCGGTAATGAAATAGATCATCCTGGTATGATTAAATACCCATCTTTCAACCAGTGTAAGCGCGTTGTCTAACCAACGTGTTTCCAGGTATTTGATGTGGCGGGGTTTGGGAGCGGGTAAATAGCTGAGCATGGCGGGAATGGCGGCCAGTGAAATGAAAAATATAGCCATAATGCTAATGCCTGCAACCATGCCAAACTCTTTTAAGATAGCGCTTTTGGTTAAAGCAAACACGGCAAAGCCGATAGCGGCCGAAATATTACAAAACAGGGTTACCACGCCCATACGCCCCACCATCTCCACCAGCGCTTCATGCTTTTTCCCTTTATCCTGCCATGCCGTATGATATTTATTAAGGAAATAGATGCAATTGGGTATGCCGATCACTACGATCAGCGGAGGTATGAGCGCTGTAAGGAGGCTGATGTTGTAACCCAGAAGATGCATGATGCCCATGCTCCATATCACGCCCGTTATAACCACGCCAAGCGACAGCACGGTAGCGCTTAGCGACCTGAAGAACAGCATCAGGATCACCGCTGAGATCAGCACGGAGCCAATAAGAAACCAACGCATTTCCTTCTCTACCTTAATGGCCATATTAGTGCGTATGAGCGGAAGCCCGCTGATATGGATGTCAATGGTATGCTTTTCGCCAAAGTGGTAAGCGAGGTCTTCAATTTGCCCTATTACCTTTTCCCTGGCTTTAGAGCCCAGCACATCCTTGTTGATTCGTACCCCGATCAGGTAGGCATGCGTATCAGGGCTATACAATAAGCCCTTATAAAAAGGAAGTGAATAAAAAACAGAAACGGCACTGTCGAGACTGTGCTGTGATAGATGCCGCGGGAATACCGGTTTCACATCCAGCTTTTCGGTGCTGTCATTCCTCACTAAGTTAACTGCACCGGCCACGCTCAATACATTCTCCACTTTATCTACGCCCTTCAGCTTATTGCACAGTATTGCATAATCATCGAATACTTCTTTTTCAAACAGCCGGTCTGTTTTGCAGCCGATCACCAGTGTATTGCCGTCGTCTCCAAACTGCTCTTTAAAAGCCAGGTATTGTTTGTACAGGGGATTGTCAACAGGGATGGTCCTCACAAATTCATAACTGATATGTACTTTCAGCGCGTGATATAGCATAAATGCCGTGGAAGCAAATAATGCAATTAAAAGAGCCAACCGGTAACGTAATACAAACTGCCCAACCTTTTGCCACATGGTATTGTTGATTTTTACGAAAATGCAAAGAAACTTATTTTTTCGGGGTTGCGGGAAGTTTGTAGTTTGTAGTTTGGAAGTTTCGAAGTTTGTAGTTTGGGAGTTTAGAGTTTGAGGTTTGTGGTTCCAGGTTCTAGGTGTGAGGTATAAGGCGTAAGGTGTAGGGAGAAGTGTAAGATAGAAGGTGTAAAGTGCAAAGCAGAATACGTTGCGTCCGCTGCTTCGTTGTGCCCGCCGTGAGAACACCTCAGGTCTTAGGTTGCACGGCTAATCCCACAGCCCATAGCTGATTGTTGATTTGTTGATTTCTGATTTTGGGATTTATCCGTCCCGCCAAACAGGTTTGGTTCTTGTGATTTGGTTCTTGATGTTTTGAAGTGTGAGGCATTAGGTAAAACTTGCTCATAGCTGATAGCCGAAAGTCCATAGCCCAACCTTCCCTAATGCACCTTATCGCTCCAGAAAATAATGCCGTATATGAGGGCGAATGCGAATGCAATTAAAATGCCTCCCGAAATTTTAGTGATCAGGGAAATGTTATGAACCGTTAATTTTTTACGTAAGCTGCCGGCCAGGAACACTTTGGCTGTATCTGCCAGTATATTAAAAAGAATGCAGGTAGTGAAGATCACTATCCGCTGCTGCAGCGTGTGGCTCACCGCAAATGCGGTGGCGTTGACCAGCCAGAAAATGATAACGCTGGGATTGAGCGTATTGATCAGGAAGCCGGAAAGGAAGATCTGGGTATGGTCGCTCCTGGCCAGCTTAACTTCCAACCCGTTGCCGTTCGTTCTTATTTTTATTTTTTTAAAAAAAAGATAATATACACCCATCGCCAGCAGAAAGGAGCTCCCGGTATAGCCGATCAGCTTTTTATATTCCAGCAATTCTTTTACCAGTTCGGTAAAAGCATTGCATAATACTACGAGGATGATGTCGCTTATCCATACACCAGCAACAAAGCTGAGACCGCCTTCGTGTCCATTGTAAATGCTTTGCTTGATGATCGTAAAAATAACCGGACCTACCGACAAGGCTAAAATTAATCCCAAGGCCAATCCTTTCAAAAGGGCCTCAATCATAGTTTACCGTTTAGATTCATAGTTTGAAGATATAAATGTAAGAAACCATGGCTAACTGCTTTTGTAAAAAACCGTTAACTAAAA
>CAZREP010000038.1:0-31735 GCA_964599035.1 uncultured Terrimonas sp.
CCTCATTTTGTTTTCCCTATAAAAAAAGAGGCTGCCCTTTTGAGACAGCCCCTTTGTATTCTCTCTCTATTTTTTTCTACAAATATGATCGCTGCTACGCAACTCATTTGCCGGTTATCTTCGTTGGGTTGTAAAGTTTTGCTGCTATGCAGGACAGATCACTCCGCAGCCCTCCTATTGATTGTGAAAAAGACTCGCCCCAAAAGGGTAATACCATACTGCCATAGTACATTTGCCAGGCGCAGCGCGCCAAAATATTTGTAGCCACAAGAATTTTTAACACATTTTCTTTAAGCCGCAGCGCGGCGTAATATTAAATTATTCGATACAATTGAGACATAAACACCTACTATGGCTAACACCAAGAACCAAATCTGTCCGCCGGGACGGATAAAGCGCGAAAGCTCAATCCCGAATGTTAGGGACGACATCCGAAGGAGAGTGTCAGGAATTTCACAACAATAAACTATAAACCATAAACTTCCAAACTACAAACCTGTGACCTGAAACCTGCCTCCCCCTCACACCTTCAAAAACACTTTCTTTTTATACAAAAAGTACAGGAATAACCATTGCACAAACACGGCACAAAAAGCAAGCACGAACTGATCATTAGGCTCGCCAACCAACTGCCCCAGCCATTTGAACAATGCATTAGTGGTATAATCCCATTTAATGAATTTTGGAGAAATGAAAATCAGAATCGAATTCATTCCAATAACGCTAAGGAAAAAAGCCCAACGTTTGTACCCCTTCACATCAATGATATAATAGAAAAGCGATAAGAGCAATAAGCTCAACCCCCCGGTCAGTAATACAAAAGAACTCGACCAGAGATTTTTATTATAGGGAAAATCAAGATTCCAAAGCATAGACAGTGCAATAGAAACAACTCCCGCAATGCTGAGCCATTTAACCGTACCGTAGGGTGTGGTTTTATTGCTCTTTATAAATACGCCTGCAAATATCCCCAGCAGCACATTGCAAATCCCCGGAATCGTACACACCAAACCAATCGTGTCATGAATACCTTTTGACAGGTTTCTGCCGGAAAGAACACTGCGATCGAGGTAGGACATAAAATTGCCCTGCATTGTTAAATCTCCCGCGGGAAAACCTGGCGCGGAATTGAACTTTAGCAATAACCAGTAACCAATCAATAAAAACCAGAACCAAACCCACTGCATGATTTTACCAGCATATAAATAGATAATAGCCGCAAACATATAGGTTGCTCCTATTTTATACAATATGCTCAGAAAGCGAATGTTTGAAACAGGTCTCAGCTGGAGTCCGTTGTTATAAATCATTCCTAAAATAATCAACAACAGTCCGCGTTTTATGACTTTAAACAGCAGCTCTTTTTTTGTGCTGCCTCTTTCAAGGGCTTTTCCAATCGAGTAGGGAGTAGATACGCCTGCCAGGAACATAAAAAGCGGAAAGATCAGATCCCAGAATGCAAAACCATGCCAGTCTTTATGCTCGAACTGGGTATGCACAGCCCGCCAGAAACCGGTATCCTGGGTGACAGAATAATCCTTAATAATATAGCCAAGCCCCATTATCCAAATCATATCAAAACCACGAAGCACATCTAACGAATAAAGACGTTGCGGCTTGGACAGATTTAGATTACGAGACTCCATTGTTTTGCAAGTTACAGGGTTACGGGTTGCAGGCTCTCTCAAAAGTAATATTTTGCCACAAAGTCACTAAGACACAAAAGCAATAAAACCTGAAGATCTGTATCTTGTGTCTTTGAAAGAATACGAATAGTATAAAATGACATTTTATACTATGAACTTGTTTAACCTTTTTAATATAAACCACATAGAAACATAGTTTTTTTGCATAGCAAGAAGAAAAAAGGGTCTCATAGATTTTCATCGTAGATGAAAATACTATGTTTTGCTAAGTTTTCAGCCTAAAATTGAGCACTTCATTTCAATGCTATGCATTTTCCTATGTATCTATGTGGTTAAAGAATAGTTTAAACAAGTTCTATGAAAGATGTATAAAAATACCCTTTTGTACAACAAAAGAAGATATAGCCACAGATGCACGAATAGACTTTAATATATTAATTCGTGCATTCGTGGCTATATTGTATCCATAAATCATCCCAGCCCTGGGCGGGACGCTGGCATTCGTGGCATTTTACCCCAAATCCATGAGGCTCCTTAAGTTATTCAGTACCTGCTAATTAAACTACCAGTCGAGCCATTCCCTTGCCCAGGAAATTGCCAGGGCCGGGCTCGCATCTTTAACTCCTCTGAAAATAAGGGTATTGATTGTTGTGGCCCTCAAATCAATTGCCGCTGCAGTAGCCAATACATTGCTTGTTCCGGCTTCATATACCCTGATGGTATGAGGCTGTACTACCGCATTTCCCTTGGAAACCGGAACGGCCGCAGATATGTAATCTGTAACCGTACTCCTGGCAATGCCACTGAATATCTTAATCTCCGGCTGAGGGTTAAGAATATTTTCCAACTGGATGGTTACGTCAATATTTGTCAGTACATCTATTCCAAGATTGGCCAACCTGATCTTTGCTTTGTCTGCCGCCGCTTCCGTAAGATCATCAGTCGTGAAAAAATATTCCGGACTTTGCTGCGTACCGGCAAGAAACAGCGTATAAGCTTTTTGAGGATCTAACTGAATGCTCTTTTCAGCAAATACCGCATCAGTAGCAGCAAATTTGGCTGTTCTTGTTCCGGATTTCACTACATAGTAGGTAGGAGATGATATGGCCCCGTAATTGAGCGTACCCGTTAAAGTCAATTTAAACGTATCAAGAAAAAAACGCACATTGGTTGGGCCAGGCATGGCATTCACCACTCTCAGGTTGGAGGCTTCAAAATCTTCAAAGGTATCGCCGGGCTTTTTACACCCGTTTAGTGTAAAAGCAGCGGCAACCAAAACCACCATGCTCCAAATAAAAACACGTCTCTCTTTTATTCTGAACCTGTTAAGTTTCATAATTTTTTATTTTACGCTTGATTAAAATCCTGCATTGTTTTGCCACCCACTCGCTGTCAGGTCTCCGATAGGAACCGACCACAGATAAAACCTGTCATCAAACCCGCCAACCGCATCCAGACCGGCAGCAAAAAAAGTCATAGCCTCAATTTTTTGTCTTAAAATTCCCCAACGTATAAGGTCCAGGCGTCGTTTCCCCTCATTAATAAACTCCATTGCCCTTTCATTCATAACAGCTTCCCTGAATTGAGCCTGAGTTAACCCCTCCAAATCCGGCAGTATCGTTCCATCTGTTTTATGATCTGCGGGTCGGGCTCTATAGCGTATTTCATTTAGCTGTTTATACGCTTCCGCTGTTGGGCCTCCGTTTGCCTCATTAGCAGCTTCGGCATACATCAGCTTGGCTTCCGACAGACGGTAGAAGGGCCAGTTCGTCAGGTGGTCCTGCCAGTAGCCTCTCGATGGATAAATTTTCTGAAATGTAGTTACAGCCCAATTTGTGGTGTCGGTCGGAATGGGTGTTCTCTCCCATCCTGTTAGAAATCTGTAGTCTCCAATATTCCACTTCCAGCGTTCCTCCCGGTTATCCTGCGTTCTTACCCACTCAGGAATAATCCTCAAATTGCCCTGACCACTCCCTTTCGCAGGGTCGCCGCCTCCCACAGCTCCATACACATAAGGGAAATTGCTGCCCGCCCTTGAGCCTGATGTAAACCCAAGATCAAAAATCACTTCCCTGGTTTGTTGATCGGTAGAAAGCTTGGTAAACACCCCCCCATATTCAGGATCCAGCGCGTAAACGCCATCCTGTTCCATTTGCAGCACCGCTGCAGCCGCATCTCTCGCTTTTGCCCAATAGCTCGGGTCGCCGGCAACCATATCTCCCTGGGAAGACCTTCTCCATCCTGCCAGCTTCATATACACATCGGCTTTTATCATTTTTAATGCCCCCTGGGAGATGCGTTCACTCGGGTTGGCCCTTACCGGTAACTTTCCGTCTGCAAAGTCAATATCGGGGAGAATGATCGAATCATATATACTCTGAACCGGGCTCCTTGGCACTTTTAAAGTAAGCTCTGTGGTGGGTTTTAGTCGGAGTGGAAGATCACCGAACAAAGATGCGAGGTTATGATAGAAGTAAGCGCGTATGGCCCTCGCTTCTGCCATTTTTACGGTAACCCACAGATCTTTACCGGCATCCCTGAGCTCTAATGCAGATATAAGATTATTTGCAGCATTTATTCCCCGCCAGTAGCATGTCCACCAGTCAGTTTCCATTCCATGGGTAGGGGCCCTGAAACGAGCCCAAAGCGCAGAGCTGGATGTAACATCATTCTGAGCATTCATATACAAACCACCGGTATAATCCCAGGTGCCGTTTCCACCTGATCCTTTGAGTGTGCTATAACAGGCAATTAATGCCGCATCTGCTTCTACTTCAGAAGTGGGGAAGTTTTGAGGCGTCAGGAACGAGTAGGGCGTTTCCGTTATCACCTTCTTACACCCTGTTAATAATACTAATAATAGAGGAACAAATAAAAGTCCCAAAAGTATCTTTTTCATAAATTTTAAGTTTATTGATCCTTAAAAAGTTACATTTAATCCAAACGTATATATTCTGCTGCGTGGATAGGCTCCCAGGTCGGCCCCCGGCGTAATGATTGAATTAAAGTAACTCACTTCCGGATCATAGCCTGTGTACCGGGTAAATGTGAGAAGGTTTTGCCCCGATACATAAGCCCTTATATTTTTTATTCCCGCCTTTCTCAGCCAGTCCTGGTTCATGTTGTAAGCCAGTAGTATGTTCTTCAGCCGCAGGTAAGACCCGTCTTCCACCATATAAGAAGTGACGAAATTGTATTCTCCATTGTATGCCGCATTCCATCTTTGATTATTGATCTGGGGATTCTCCGGCGTCCACCGGTCAAACATGGATAGAGGACCTCCCTGGTATTGCGTGGCAGCCGGGTATAAGGATTTGTAGGCATTAATGATATCATTACCATAACTATACGTGAACAGGAAGCTCAATTCAACCGGACCATAAGAGAGATCGTTGGCAAACCCGCCAAAAAACTTCGGGTTCCCATTGCCGATCACCGTCCTGTCGTTGGCATCCACCACACCATCCAGTTTGCCGTCCCGGCTTGAATTGTTTATATCTTTATACTTTCTCGTCCCCACTGTTATCGCCACGGAGTTATGAACAGGGGTAGCTGCCAGTTCCTCCTGGGTATTGATCAGCCCGTCATATACGTAGCCGAAAATGGATCCCAGCCTCTCCCCTACCCGCACAACAAATATGTCGGAGAAACGGGACATGCTGCCCGTGTAGAAAAACTCCTGCCCTTCATTCAGGCTTAACACTTTCGAAGTATTAAACGTAATATTAAAGTTTGTCATCCATCTCAGCTTCCCATTCAGGTTCACGGTGTTCAGGGCAAACTCTGCGCCTTTCACTTCCATATCACCTATATTTCTTGTTACTGCATTGAAGCCGGAATACACCGGTAACGGCGCTCTCAGCAACAGGTCTTTGGAGCGCTTGCGATAAACATCAGCAGTAAAAAGTATCCGGTCTTTGAAAAATCCTAGGTCAATACCGAGGTTGGACTGAATATTGGTTTCCCATTTTAATTCCGGCGAACCCAACTGAGCCGGCAACACACCTACTACAATAGCATTCCCCTGAACTGTGGCCCGCGGCGCTGAACTGTATGTAGTATAGGTTGAATATGGCGCAATGGATTCATTGCCGGTAAGTCCATAAGTTACCCTCAGCTTCAAGGTAGAGAAAGCGCGCAAGCCCTGCATGAAATTTTCATCAGTTACCTTCCATGCAAACCCGCCTGATGGGAAATACCCCCATTTATGAATGGGAAATTTTGAGCTTCCATCTGCACGCATGGTACCTGTTAGTATATAGCGATCCAGGAAGGCGTACTGTACCCGTCCAAAATAGCTCTCCATGCCATAAGCGCTCTGCCCGGATGAGGGGGCTGAAAATTCCTCTCCCATAGCCATGCTGTTGTACCCCAGGGCTTCAATCGGGAACTTGCGTGTAGCTACGTTGGTATAGTTGCTCACATTGTTTTGGATGGAATAACCTGCTACCGCATCAATTTTGGATTTCCCAAACTCCTTCGTATAATTCAGCGTGTTTTCGTTAATTAACCCGGTATTCCATGAACTGTTTTTCGTGGCAACCCCCCTATTCAATTGCCCCTGTGATGTATTGCGCCCGTAAAAATAGTTATACAACGAATTACTGAAATTTACTCCTCCTGCAATTTTAAGGGAAAGCCCTTCTATAAGCTTAATAGTAAAAGAAGTGTTTAAGCTGGCGAAATAATTCAGGTTTTTTACATTTCCCTCTAGCAAATCAACCGTCGGGTCTCGTCCTGTATTCCCGCCGATGGGAGTACCCATTGCTTCTAAGTATTGATTTAAGTCCATACCCGGCGGGCGGAAAGGACTTCCGCGCACTGCTGAATAAGAAAGTCCGCCTTCACCGGTTAAGGATGCCCCGGTTCTATCCTGGTGGCTAAGCGAAATAATAGTATTATTTGTTATCCTGCTGCTGATATTGGAAATAGCATTGAGCCTGGCCGTATACCTCTTATAATTGGTACCGATCGCTATCCCGTCCTGGTCCAGAACATTAATGGAGCCCGCCATTTTAACTGCTGCATTGCCCCCGGTAAACGAAATATTATGACTGTGCATACCCGCAAGCTGGTATACTTTATCCTGCCAGTTCGTGCTTATGGAGTCCTTGTAGGTAGGCCAGTTGTACCATAAGGAATCGCCGATGGATGAGTTCCGGGGATTGGCACTTATATAATGCTGCTTTTCTGCATATTGCAGGCTATTCATTACATCTATTTTCCTACCCAACTGTTGAATAGCATAATACCCGCTATATTCCACATTGAACCTGCCGGTTTTTCCCGACTTGGTTGTAATAATAATAACGCCATTAGCTCCCCTCGAGCCGTAAATAGCGGTTGCCGAAGCATCTTTTAATATCTCAACCGATTCGATATCATTGGGATTGAGATTCAGGTTTGACCCTCCCAGACTCGGGAAGCCGTCAATTACATACAGCGGATCGTTGGAAGCCGAAATAGACGATCCTGCCCGTACAAGTATGGATACATCAGCCCCCGGCATACCTTCCGTTGAAACCACCGAAACGCCCGCTGCACGCCCCTGCAGGGCAGTGTTTAAAGATGCATCGGTACTCTTTACAATGTCTGCCGCCTTTACGCTGGAAACTGATCCTGTTAAATCTTTTCGTTTAACAGTGCCATATCCAATAACCACCACATCCGCATTCAATATTTCGGATGAAGGTTTAAGAGAGACGTTAATCATTTGCTGGTCCTTTATCTTTACTTCAACAGGTTCGTAGTCAATATAAGAAATAACCAGCGTGTTGCCGATGGTAGTGTTTATAGAAAAATAACCATTGGCATCAGAAGTGGTACCGGTTTTAGTGCCTTTTACAACAATGGAAGCGTTTACCAATGGTTCGCCTTTGTCGTTCAGCACACGCCCCCTTATGTCAATAAAAAGCTCAGGTGCTGAAACAGCAATGGGAAATGGATATTTTTCCGGTTCCTTTTCTTTTATCACAATATTCTTCCCTACAATAGTATAAGCCAGGCCATGGTCTTTCAGGCAAATAGCTAATGCAGTTTCAAGCGGGGCATCTTCCACTTTAATGGTTAAAGAACGCGTGTTTTCAAACAGCGTTTCATTACAAAAAAAGGTATAGCCCGTTTGTTTATGTATTTCGGTAAATACTTTTTTAAGCGGGGCATTCTTCTCCAAAAGAGTAACGTTTTGTGAGTACCCCTCTGCGCATACCTGCATACAGGCCGCAAACAAAAGAATAGCAATGAGTTTCATTGTTAAAAAGATTTTTTTTGAAGCCGTGCCCGGTGGCAAAGGGCTGTTTTCACTTTTAAATCTCTTTTTTGTTGTTATTGGTTCCGGCCATAAAGCCGGAAAACAAATTGATTTTAAATGCATAACTTAGCACTGTTTTGGGTTTACAATAAAATGGTCTTACGCTGATCGTTTTTTATAACTCAATAACCACCGGGTTCCGTCCTCAGCGGAATCCGGTTTTATTTGTGGCTTTTTTACATAATTTTTTATTTAGGTTTAGGGAATACGATAATCGTTTTATTTTCAATCCTAAAATTCACTTTGCTCTCTTCTAATACCTTTAATACTTCTGATAAGTTTGAGCTCATGCTGATACCACCCCAGAATTTCATGTCGGGTATTCCCCCTTTGTAGGTTACATCTACATCGTACCACCTCGATAATTGTTTCATCACGGTTTGTAAACCGGTGTTGTTAAAAGAAAAATATCCGCTTTTCCAGGACATGACCAAATCAGTATCTACATTATTTTTTACCCTTATCGTATTACTTGCCTCAGCCTGTTGCCCTGGTTTCAGTATTTGCTCTTCCTTATTATTTTTAATACGAATCAACCCTTCCAAAAGCGTGGTAGTGACAGCACCGTTGTCGGCATAGGTGTTGACATTAAAATGCGTTCCCAGCACCTGTATCTCCATGTTATTGTCCCCGGATGGGGAATTAACCTGTACAATAAAAGGCACTTTTCCTTGTCCCTTTTTAAGCGAAAGCGGCGCCACTTCAAAATATACTTCGCCGGTAATCTTTACTTTTCGTTCGGTTTCAACAAAAGCCGTAGGATAAGAAATGGAAGATTCCGCATTCATCCAAACTTTTGTACCATCGGCGAGTGTCAACTGATATTGACCGCCCCTGGGAGTAGTCATCGTGTTGATAAAAATTTCAGAACTATTGTTATCCTTTTTCCGGTAAACAATTTCTCCATTAGAAAGCTTGATAACCTGCATACTGCCTTGCTCTGAAATTGTTCCGTTTGCCAGACTATCCAGGAAAATCCGGGATCCATCTTCCAGCGTTATCATCGCTTTGTTTCCACCCGGAGCTACATCGTGTTGAATAGTTGCAGCGATATTTCTTTGAGTAGCCTGATGCTTTTCCTGTTGCGTCTGTAAATAGATAGTTCCGCCAATGATTAGAAGGCTTACTGCAGCGGCTGCCATCATCCTGATAATCCATTTGTTTCGCACCGGAGTAGCAGGTTTATCACTTAGCCTGGACATCTCCTCTTTTAGTTTTTCAAGCATACGTTGTTTAACCTCGTCGATTTCATTCTGAGAGAGGGAATTTGTAAGATCACTATTATGCTCAAAATACTTGTAATATTTTTCCATAAAGGTTGCTTCTTCGGGAGTAGCTTTACCCTTAAGGTATTTACTAATCAGTTTATTGAAACGATCTGTTTTAGCTTTAGAAGGCATATTTGAAAATTCGGTGAACTATATACATGCCGCATAAAAGAAAAAAACTCCCAAAGAATTTGAAAGTTTTTTTGAAATATTTGAAAGTATGAATCAGGAAGAGCTTTTTATAGCTTAGGCAGACAACCAAATATGACTAATATTGTTGGAATGATCCTGGCGTGCAAACCATTTAAAGCGGTGCGTAGCTGATTTTGAGCCGTTTTTTGTGTAATACCGAGCGTGGCGGCAATTTGCTTTGTAGACAGACTGTCTTGCAGGCGTAAAACAAAGATTTCTCTTCTTTTTCTGGGTAGTGTTTGTGCATAGGCTAGTACTATATCCATCATTTCCGCAGATAATAATTTTGTATCTGCACTTTCGGCATCTAACACCACATCTTCCATTATACTGTAAAAGCAGGTGTTTGTTTTGCTCCGGGCAATTAAACTCAACACTTCATATCTCACAGCGGTATGTAAGTATGCCGACAGACAGTGTATCTCAAGGTATGCTCTTTTATTCCACAACGCCAAAAATACATTTTGAACAACGTCCTCGGCCTGCTGCCGGTCATCCAGGCGTTTGTAGGCTCCGTTCAGTAATGGACGCCAATAGCGCAGGTAGATTATCTTAAATGCATTTTGATCACTTTTCGACAATTGATCCAGTAAGTAAGTATCAGTATGTAGGATTTCTGCCGCCATGCAGTTAGTTTGTAAGGTTCTGGTTAATGGTTGCATTTAGCAACAACGCCCGGAATATATTAACGTGTACGGTAACGAATGTATAATATTTTTTGGATTTTTTCCAATTTTATTTTTGAGCATATTGCTATTCCACAAATTGCTCCGGCAGGTGTCTTCACCATAGCTGTTAATTTAGGTCCGGAGGACTTGAATTCGAATAGCCCCGACAAAGTTGTTGGTAAAAATGCATAGGATTTTGGAGGCTGTCTCAAAAGTTATGTTTTGCCACTAAGACACTAAAACACGAAGAAAATGAAATCTGAAGATCAGGGCTTTGTGACTTAGCGCCTTTGTGGCATATCTTCCATGCCGGCCTTTTGAGACAGCCCCTATAAAACTATTCAATTTTCACCGAATGGTGGAAAACGGCAACCCGGGCGAAAGATTCAATTTATTCTTAGATAGATTTCATTCCATAACCCAGCCCATCCCCGGCATTATAATCTCGCGTCCGGAGCACACTATCAGGCATTCCTCAGAATGGTACAATATGGTTTTATTTAAACCCTGACCTCTCAGAGATAAGAATTTAGTGATCACTATTGTTTTTCCCACCATAAACTCTCCTTCCGGCAAAATAATAATATCACCATCCTGCGCCTTATCAACAGCTGCCTGTAAAACAAGCTGTATGTCAATATGGCTATCATGGCTATTTTTAAGACTGTTGGGTGTAATATCCTGGGAAAATGAGTTTCACCAAAATAAGCAGGAAAATAAAACGGAGGATATAATTCTTCCTATAAGGGTGCGTTTCAAATTGTCGCATCGCTTTGCTTCATGTGGGCGGTGAGGACACCGCCACGGCAGGCCGCCCCGGTTGGTGCCTGCCTGACCGGTAGGCAGGTCCCCACCAACCGGCGACAATTTGAAATACACCCTCCTGCAATAGCATATATCATGCTTATCGCACTATCCATGCAATATGTATATTTCATTTTCAATACCATGCTCAATCTAAAATTTTTATAGTGACCGGCAGCTTATTTAATTTATCATTTAAAACATGGAACAACCGGATCTGTTCATAAACCGCCGGAGCCAAAACCTGTAATCTTCCTATTGTTTCCCCTGGAATATTCTTTTTTGAAAAGGGTACTACTTTAACATATTCCTGAATGTTCCCGGCCTTGCGGCCATATTTATATTCATAGCTCAATTCGCCTTGCCCGTTCAGCTTTACACTTTGATTGCTAAGATTAGGGACACTGATATAAAATTCATTTGTGATCAGAGAAGAAGGGACCGGGTTGAATAACCTGTTGTGGCTTAAATATTCAAAAAGCTCTGCAGCCACATTTTCTGCAGGATCTATCAGTTGAATATGCTCCGCCATCAGCGACCTGTATACATATTTCCCGTCTTTTTGAAAATGATAAAGCTCCTTTAAAACACTCCCAAGCTCTTTTACGAGGTAAGGATAATGGGTGCATCCCAATACAATTGCTTTGAGCGGCGGTGCATTCCCTTCACTCCTGATCTTCTCCATCAGGGAAACCAAATGGTAGCGCAAATAATTAACCGGTGAGTTAATCTGCAAAATACTACAGTCATCCGCACGCTTACTATCACACAACATGCCGTTATTTTCAAAATCAAAATTATAGGCTTCCAAGAGCCCCCGATCAATCTTAAACTCACCCGTATTTAACACAGGTCCCCTGTAGTCATTTCTGGGAGCTGAAGCTTTTGCAGCAATAAAATCAGAGACACCGTCAATAGATTCCGCCAGTCCATACCCTCCCTGGTTAAAGATCCGGAGCTGACCGGTAAATCCCAGCCTGTCTTTAAGCGAAAGAATGGTGCGTTCATACCCTTTTGAGGCAATAGTGCCCACCGTTGCCAAAACAGCAACCGAAGCGTTCTCTTCTTTTACTAATATATCCATCACCCCTTTGGCTCCTGCATCAATTACCCCGATTAATTTCAGGTTAACACCCGTTTTTTTAATAAAGGAGTCTATCTGCGCTTTGGCATAAGCCGTTGCCGTATTGCAGGCAATTACAATCATTTTTACCTGCTTTTTTCCTGTATGAAAAACAGGATCAGCATCACCAAGATAATACTTGTCTGAAAGCAGGAATTGCACATCTTTAAAAACATGTTCAACCAGCAGATCGGTTTTGTTTTCAAGGCTGTAATTACCGTAGGGCATATTGGCCTGGTCTGCTAAAAAAATAAATCTCTCTTTTTCAAAATCAGGAATGCCGTCGGCACCGGAAACCTGGGTGGAGTTGTTGTGCTGATCATAGGTTAAAATAGTGTTCAGGATAGCAAGGCCCCCGGTACCCGAATCAAAAACCCCAACAGGTAATTCGGGGGCAGTTCTGTATTTTTCAAAATTTACATGATAGAAGCTGCCGGTATCCTTCAGCATCGACCACTCAATGGGAGATAGCAAAACCCCGTCTGCCTTTTGCTGAGAAAACGCAAACAGGGGTAGGCAGGAAAATATCAGGAGCCTGTAAAAAATAAAAGATATCCTTGTGTTAAATAAGATCATTGCGTTTTTAATTGAAAAGCATATCAACACCCATACCTTGTAAAATTATTTCGGTATTAGCTTTTGCCCGTATCAGTTTAATTTCAAAATGATTTCTGAGCCTTCAGACCTGTCCCTAGCTCTTACCGGGTAGGGATACGGATAAGGCTGATAACCCGGCATGGGTTGAAAGTGATAATCCCGCCCCTCCTTCCACCAGTCCGGCTCGAAATTCCGAAACAGGGCTGTAGTATCATTTTTACCTTCTAAAAAGGGATCATTTGTATTATTCCAGATAAAGGCATCGCCCCGGCTTGCTGCAGAATCAATACCGGAATGATCGGGCCCTAAAAGTTTCCCGCTTAAATAACCCGGGCTATACGGCATGGGGTAAGGCTGCACAGTTCTTCCCCAATACCAATTTGACAGGGAAACAGCACACGCATACCCTTTTAATTCATTGTTGAACACAAGAGCATCACCATTACGAATGGCAATGCCGGCGGTTTCCAGTACCCCACCGGAAGGCGACCTCATGACCCCTTTTATAATAGGCGTGCTATCGGTATAGGTAGTGTTAATAAGTACGTTATTATACACTTCCATTGCCCTGGAACCATAAGGAGTCTGCCTGGCCTCATGCACATCTATGGCATGACCACCGGAAGCAGCAATATTATTCAGCACTTTATTATGGCGAAAAACAAATAAGGAACCGGAATTTGCCGCAATGGAATGGCGATGAAAATCAAAAATATTATCTTCTACAAAAATAAAATTAGAAGTGCCGAACTTCGGATCAGGTATCCATTGATCATTGGAACCGTAAACAGTTACCCCATAACCCAGCCCGGCCCCGGCATTATAGTAAAATTCATTATTCCGGATAAGTCCCCTGGCCAGGGTATCCTGGTGACGAACAGAAATACCGGAATTCCCAAAATATTCAAACCGGCAGCGCTCTATTATAAAATCAATACAGCCGATCAAAGTAATACCCGACGTTCTTGCCGTTGATCCGCCGTCTCCAGACACAACGCTCGGCCTTTTACTTCGAAAACCTATATCAGAAATCACTATGTTGCTGGGGGTTTCTTTATTAATATCATAACGGATGATATTGTTACGGTCGCGTTGCCGGAGCACTGAATCGGGGGTTGCTTGAGACTGGTATAATATTGTTTTTTTCAGACCCTGGCCTCTGAGCGATATAAATTTGGTGATCACTACTGTTTTGCCCACATAAAATTCTCCCTCCGGCAAAACAATAATATCGCCGTCCCGGGCCTTATCCACCGCTTCCTGTAAGATGGGTTGGATATCAATATCGTTTTTTACATTTTGTAATAAAGCGCGCTGGGAAAATGAATAAGCGGATGGTAAGAAAACAAATAACAAAGTATACAGCAGGCGCATTCCTTTGTTATCAATCCTGCTTACTCTCTTCCGCATGTACTTTGCAAATCTCATATTGTTTAGAATTATTGCTTTTTTATATTGCTGTATAAGCGTATCTGCATTTTAGGGAAGCATGGGAAATAACCTTCGTATATCAGCGTCAGACGGCCGAAGGCCGTACTCGCAGATTTCAAAGCTCTCCACATTTGAAATCCCGCGGGCCTTTTCCTTTCCATACCATTTCTCAAGGCTGGCAAGCTTTTCGGGAGTGATATTTTCCACAATGTTTTCCGCCAGCCATTTCCTTCGTTCGGAAGTATCCCGGGGCACTTTGTGCAGCCCGTTTTCTGTCCAGGGCAGCCATTCGTAATACTGTGATACATGAGCATCCATTTCGTACACTTTTTTATCAAAAACACTGGAAATATCTATTACGATATCGGGTCGAAAGGGATTAGGGCGTTTAAAATTATCCCTTGTATAAAGAAATAATGGGTTCTTTTTAAGTGGGGAAACCGAGCTGAGTATATTGGGAACAATAACCAGGTAGGCGGCATCCTGAACCAATAGACCTGTATTGCGATGATCTGCATGATAATCGTTCGGCCTGCTGGAAATCACAATATCAGCCTTCCATTCCCGTATCAGGCGAATTACCTGCATCCGGTTTTCCAAGGTAGGCATCAGCTCCCCATCATGATTATCCAGCACTTCGTATTCAATTCCCAGCCGCCTGCCGGCTTCCTTTGCTTCTTGTAGTCTTCGCCTGGCCAAAGGGGCCCCTCCCATCTCCTGATGCCCTTTATCTCCGTTGGTGAGGGAAACAAATTTTACTTTATGCCCCATCCGGCTGTATAAAGCTGCAATACCACCGGCTCTCATATCACAATCATCGGGGTGTGCGCCAAAAACAATAATATGCAGGGTGTCCTTTGCCGCCAGGGTATTCCAACTGCCTGCCTGCAGTGCAAAACTGAAAAAAGAGAAAACCAAAAAGAAAGCGGTATTTTTTTTCATGTTCTTAAATATAATATTATGTTTACCCGTCAGATCTTCCTCATTTGGACCGGATCCCAATGAATAATTTTGTTATTATAATAGCTGTCATTGCATAACAGGCAGGGCGCTGCTGCGCGAAATCCAAAAGTTGCGTCTTCGAATACCGGTGTGCCATTTCTAACCGAATCAAAAAAATGAGTGAAATGATTGAGGTGTTTATCTTCCCCCGACGGAGCGCTGAATGTAACGGGATTTTTTTTGAGTGCAGACTGGTCTGCTTTTGAATACTTCTTATTATACTCTTCCAACAAAGACTGTTGCATAGCCGCCGGGTAAGTGGTAATAGCATCCCAATCACCTATGCCGGGGGCTTTCGGCAAAAGATCGTATTGCACGCTTACTTCTCTTCCTCCCAATGTCATTACACCGGAATCCCCGATAAACCGGATAAGCGTTTTCTCTCCCGCCCCACTAACAAAATTCACCCTGAGCGTCAGTAAAAACTTCGGGTGTTCCGCTGTTTCCGGGTATTCCATAATGGCGGTCATTACATCCGGTACATCCCTGCCATCTTTCCAGAAGCTAAGCTGTCCTGCTGATTGTATTTTTGTTGGACCCTTCGAGCCTGTGATCATATGAATACCGGTAAGTAAATGCACAAACAGATCTCCTGCCACCCCTGTCCCAAATTCCCGATAGCATCTCCACCTGAACAGCTTTTGAGCATCGAAATCCTGTCGGGGCATTCCTTCTGTGTATTTATCCCATTTTACGGCTTGAGGAGAGATATCTGAAGGCATGGTATATTGCCAGGCTCCCAGTGAACTGTGCCGGTCGTAGGTAGCCTCAATACAATTTAAGCGACCAATTTCACCGCTTTGCAACAACTCCCTGGCCTTATGATAAGAGAACCCCGCAATTACCTGGCTGCCTACCTGGAACACTCTTTGGGTTTGTTGCTGTATTGAAATCAGGTTCAATCCTTCTTCTACCGCTTTCACCACCGGTTTTTCACAGTAAACATGCTTCCCTTTTTGCATAGCTGCCGCGGCAATGCGTGCATGCCAGTGATCAGAAGTAGCAACAATTACGGCATCAATATCTTTTCTTTCCAGGATCTCACGGTAATCTGTTGTGGTGAACACTTCCTTTCCATACTTTTCTTTAACCCTTGTCAGCCGTCCGGTATAAAGATCACAGGCTGCCACCAAACGAACGCCGGGTATTTTCAAAGCAGTATCGGCGTCTTCGTTGCCCATTATCCCGGCTCCTATTAAGGCCACATTGATATTGTTACCGGCAGAAATGGATGTGGAAAGCATAACGCTTTCGCCGGGGGCAGCGTGCAGCAATGACCCGGCATTCAGGGAGAGCGCAGTGCCTCCCATGTATTGAAAAAATTTTCTTCTCGAATAATTTTTAGGCATGGTGCGACATAATATAAATTATAAATAGTTTGTGTTATTTCAGCGTATGCTATTGATTACTTTCTCAAGAAGGAGCTTTGTTTTCTTTATCCCTTCTTCTTCCGAACAATTTCTTCCTTCAAATTCAATCCCGCCATAGCCTGTAAACCCGCTGTCTTTTACTATCTTCATCATCCTGGGATAATCTGTTTCCATGCAATTACCCTCCGCGTCAAAATCTCTCGTTTTCGCGCTTACCCCTTTGGCAAAAGGCATCATCTGATTAACACCTTTATAGCGATCATACTCTGATATACATTTTCTATCTGCCCCTGTAGTATACTTCATACAAAAATTACCGAAATCGGGCAGGGTACCAATATTGTTTCCAGCCACTCTTTTCATCAACTGCTCCATCCAGTTACCATCAGATGTACTGCCTCCATGATTCTCCACAAGAATATTGATATGGTACTGCCGGGCAAAAGCGGCAAGTTGGTTTAAGCCGTCAACAGCTGCAGACTGAATATCTTCAGCGCTTCCTTCCCCATACGTATTTACCCGGATTGAAGCACATCCCAGATGTCTGGCAGCTTCTACCCATTTATAATGGTTTTCTACCGCTTTTTGCCTCTTCTTATCATCCGGATGACCAAGGGGGCCTTCATCATCGCACATGATCAGGTGATTTTTAACATCGTTGTCGCGGCACCTCGAAAGCAATTCATTCAAATAGGACAGGTCATTGGCTCTGTCCATAAAAAAGCTATTGACGTATTCCACGGAGCCTATCCCATATACTTTCCTCGCTACAGCAGGGAAATCCATATTCGTCATTTGACCTGCCTTTATCGTTCGGTGGAGCGACCACTCCGCAAGGGAAATAGTAAAAAAGGAGGGATCGCGATCTACCGGAAGCAGTGATTTTTTTGAAAACGCTGAAAGTCCGGTAAGACCAACACCTAAACCTACTGCCTGCGATAAAAATTTCCTTCGTTTCAGAAAAGACATCGTTTTACCTTTTTAAAATATATTATAGTCCACCCTGTTATTTCAAATACTTTTCAAACCAATACAGCATTTCAAGCTTCATCGGGTTATTATAGGTATGCCCGGTTTGAGAGTATACAATACTTTTAAAATGCTCCGGCTTATTATAAAGCCGGTATACGTCACCCAGTTTCTTTTCAAGAATATGTATGCCGCTTACCGGGGAACCTTTATCGCTGTCTCCTGTTAATGCCAGGAACGGCCGTGGTGCAATAAGCCCCATTACTGCTTCGGTGTCAAAATGTTTGAGCATCCCCGGAAGGAAGGTATACATTCCGTGGGCATTGATCTGCCGTTGTTCAATCAACTGCTCATACCTGTAAAAACAGGCAGCTCCCACCACTGCTTTAATCCTGTTATCAATGGCTGCCAGCCACCACGATCGGGTACTTCCCATGCTCATGCCTTCCACTCCTATTTTGGAAGTATCCACATCATTTCTCGTCATCAGGTAATCCAATGCCATCTGTTCATCACGTAACTGCATTCCCCAGATCGTTCTTCCAAACCACTGATCGATCTTAAAAATGGCATTCAGTTGATTGTCATAATTGTGCGCCATGGTTTCATTTTCACCCGCCGGCCCTTTACCTAACCGCTCTCCATGAAACGCGTTATCAATAGACATCAGCGCAAATCCATTGGAGATCAGCAGCGCCATCACATCATTGCTGAATCCGCCTGTAAATCCAAACACATGATCCTTGCTCGTGCTATGGCTGTGCAGGCCCAGGATTACCGGCGGCTTCCCCTTTATGTTCGTAGGAATAGCGAGGTAGCCCGGTATCATCGCATCCACTTCGTTATCAATCAAAAATTTTTCGAGTATATAGCCGTTTCTTTCTTCCCTCCAGAGCGTTTGCACCTTAGGATTTTTTGGACGGGGAGGGATGTCGCCAAGAAGACGAACAACCGTATCGTACACCGAAGAGCGCTTTGCCTTCCAGGCAGACAGGGATGCCGGGAACTGGAAGTTGGGGTAATTCCATTTCTTATAATATTCGGGAACGCCTTCCCAGGGGGCCTGTTCTTTCCACTGTGTGCTTTGCTGCGCCAGGAGGGATCCGCTAAGCAGCAGGCAAAAAAACAAAACCGGCCATTGCAAAGCGCCGGAAGTTAGATTGGTTAAAAATTTCATTTTGAATTTATGTTTAGATACATGAATAGATCGTATACCGCTGCTTTTATTTCACCGAAGCAATGGTATAAACATGCTTCACCGGCTTATTGGCCTGCTGAATTTCCTTATACTTTTCTTCGGCTTCATCCTGCAGCTCTTTCGCTCTTGGCTTGTTTACAATATATTCATCAAGATTCCTGCGGTAAAACCTGATTTCGGCTTCCGGCTTATCTTTAAACAGCTCTATTATTTTATCGGTGCGGCGCTTGAGGTTTACATCAAAAAAAGCCGGATCCCTTCTGGCCCCTATGGGCAGCAATTGATAATCCACATACCTGACCTGCCTGAGCTTTCGTTCAATTTTCCAGTATTCCTGTAAAAGCTGTAAGACTTTAGCGGCCTGGATATGCTGCGGCGTCCGGCTGTTCAATGATAGGTTTATGCCTTCATTTAAATCTGTACCGGAATATTGTCCAACTTCAACAGCGTCTATATAAACAACATATTTCCCTTTTTTCAGTGCCTTTACCTGCAGCATTTCATTATTAAAGCCGGGTGAAAAGGAGAACAGGGAATCTGGTTTAAATCCGGCCGAAAGTAAGGGAAAAGGTAAGGCGTCTTCTTTCCATTCGAAAGACAGTCCTTTTGAGCTGCTATTGAGCAACACAGCATCCCCTTGAACGGATTGTTCAATCTTTCCTTTTTTGGCATCGATGGCAACCATGGCAACGTACGGGGGTACCTGCTGGGATTTCAGGAATTCAGTAAGCATCAGGAAATAGCCATACATACCCGGATGTACCCTGTCGCGGCCGATGATCGAGGCAGAAGGATTGATCTTTTGAACAGCAGTATTGATTGCATTCATTGACGACCAATAATCCACCACGGGCAAGCTGTATTTTTTACCGAGCGATTTAATATATAAAGCACATTGCTCCAGCGCATCGTTTACACCCCGATAATTGTCTGAAGGAATATCTGCAGTCTGGTCATAAATAGTGGGGGTTTGTAAAACAACTTTAACGCCGGCATGCATTAACAGGTTCACCATACTGTCCATGTTCTTAAAGTAGGTTTCCAGGGCCTCCTGCCGGCGTTGTTGTATACCCTGGTCGTCACGGGGCACTTTGGCATACAGGCTCCTGTTTACATCATTCATACCGGCCATTAATACACACCAGTCAGGCTTATTCACCAATACATCGGCTCTCATCCTGCGCAACATTCCCTCTGTTACATCTCCGGAGATCCCATTATTATATATTCTTACCTCGTCATTCGGGAACCTGGTCAAATAATACAACTCAATATAATTATGATAACTCCCGCTCATTGTTATACTATTCCCTACGAAGCTGACCCGGTCTCCATTTTTGAACACAGGCAATTGGGCAGCAGATACCGCGGGAAGCCCGATAAGAAAAAGAAAAATTCCATATACAGCTCTCATAACAGTTTCGTTTATATCCTGTTTAACGGATGGTCATTATCACTATAAAGAAACAATTTAAAACCGAATAAACAGCCGTGATCCGGACTATTGGTTAGGTTGTTACAGGATTTTATGTATCTTTACGTTTACGTACACGAATATAGTGATTCATTTTCTTTAACCAAAAAAAATTAGCGCTAAAAACCACCTGCATGAAAATAATCCACATCACAGCGCCATGCATAGCCTTCTTTTTATTGTTGGTTCTGCCATGCGCAGGACAAAGGCCAAATGCTGCTGAAAAGGAAGGCCGGTATACGTATACCGAAACATTCAACAGTATTTTTTACCCGGGCGGGAACAGGGAGTACCGCACTGTAGCAGGCTCACCATCTGCCCGGTACTGGCAGAACTCCACCGATTACAAAATTGAGGTATCCCTTAACGGGGAAACCGATGAGATCAAAGGACAGGCTGTGTTGACCTATAAGAATAACAGTCCCGATACCCTGGACTTTGTTTGGCTGTACCTCGAGCAGAATCTTTTCAGGGAAGATTCCAGGGGAGGATTGCTGATCACGGAAGGGGGAACCCGTCCTAATCCCAATGCTGCAAAATTTGAAGGCGGATTCAAAATAAAATCCGTAAAAGAGATATCAGCCGACGGGAAAACCTACATAGATGCAAAATATATGATATCGGATACCAGAATGCAGGTTTGGTTACAAAAAAAGATCCTTCCCCAAAAAGGGGAAGCAACCTTACGGATTGAATACAGCTATATCTGCCCTGTTAATGGCGCCAGCAGAACCGGCATCCAATTTACAAAAAACGGGAAGATATACAGTATTGCCCAATGGTATCCCAGGATGTGCGTGTATGATGACGTGCTTGGGTGGAATACCATTCCATATACCGGGGCTGGTGAATTTTATTCCGATTACGGCAATTTTGATATCCGCATTACTGCACCCGACTCACATATGGTGCTTTGTTCGGGCGAGCTGCTCAACCCGGCTGAAGTATATACCCAATCCCAGCTCGCCCGTTGGGAGCAGGCAAAATTGAGTGATAAGGCCGTCACGATACGAACGGCAGGAGAGATCGGGGCCGTAAAAGCAACATCCCCTGCCCGGTACAGAACCTGGCATTACGCCATTAAAAATGCAAGAGACGCGGCCTGGGCTTCTTCCCCGGCTTTTATTATTACAGCGGCACGCATCAATCTTCCGTCAGGAAAAAAATCAATGGCCATTTCCGCCTACCCCGTGGAGAGCGATAGCGCCAATGCCTGGCAGCGTGCAACCGAATATGTAAAAGCATCCATCGAATACTCTTCCGGATGGTTTGAATATCCCTACCCTGCAGCTATCAATATTGCCAGCAGTGTGGGAGGCATGGAATACCCGGGGATCGTATTTTGCGGCTGGGAGCGCAAAGGTCAGCGGCTATGGAATGTAACAGACCATGAGCAGGGGCATAATCTCTTTCCCATTATCGTTGGATCAAATGAAAAGCTTCACGGATGGATGGATGAAGGGATGAATGTTTTTCTTAACAGGTTGTCGACAGATGAATTTAACGGGGGGGAATACAAAGGCGGATATACCGATATGCACAAAGAAGCGCTGTATTTTACCAACCCCGGGCTGGAACCGGTAATGTCGGCCGTTTCGCATATAAAATCGGAGAACCGGGCTACCCTGCTCTATTTTAAGCCGGCAGCCGGGCTCCGGATCTTGCGATCAAAGATACTGGGCGAAGAAAAGTTTGATCCTGCCTTCAAAACCTATATACAACGATGGGCATATAAACACCCAACGCCGGAGGATTTCTTCCGTACCATGGAGAACGTGAGCGGTGAAGACCTGTCATGGTTCTGGCGAAGCTGGTTTCTCAACAACTGGCAACTCGACCAGGCCATTAAAGATGTACAAATCATCCGTAATGATACGGCATCGGGTATACGTGTTACGATTGCCAACCTGGAAAAAGCAGCTATGCCTGTTGAACTTGAACTCAAATACAAGACGGGAAAAAAGGAGCGTTTTAAACTGCCTGTTGAAATATGGGAAAGCCATGAAAGTTTTACCATCCACTTGCCCTGCGCCGACGAACCCGAATCGGTAACGCTTGACCCCGATAAGGCATTGCCTGACATCAACCCGCGCAACAATATATGGATAGCCGGCAATGCTATCAATACACCATAAGCGGTGCTATATGATTATTATGCCGCCACGAATGCCCGAATATTTAATGTACCATGACCTTTTCATTCCTGCATTCGCGGCTATCTCAGCTTGTATGCTTAATAATTGCCAATCTTTTCCATTGGTATCATTTCAAAATCCGGGATCACTTTTCGAATAGGGGAATCTTTTGAAATATTTATTTTTTTTGCTTCCCAATCAACCAAACCGGGCAATGACCGGGCAATATAATTACCGGTTTCCAACTGGGCCAATACTTCCTGCACGTTTGGTTCAGCTTTATCGCCGCGAAATGCCTGTTTTGTATTAATAACGACATTTCCGGAGAAGATATTTCTTTTGGGTGTTGCCGGGTCATCTTCAAAATAATTAGCCAGCTTCGGATAGGCTTTTGCCCAAACGGGATCCCTGATGTTTATTTCACGCGTAAGCTGTGTTGTAAAATCACCATCGGGCGCCAGCCAATCCTTTATTCTTTCTGATGCCCAGGTATGGAAGCAGTTGCCAAGATAATAACCAACATTATTATCAATAAAAATATTGTTCATTACCGTATTATCGCTGCCCCCGTTTGAAAATACTGTTCCTATTTGCCGGCTGGATGCTTTGTAGAAAATATTTCCATATATGGTAGTGCCGCAGGATCCGTCGTCAAGATAAACCGAACTCACATTATTGGGCTCTAACCCGATATTGGAAAAAATATTGAACTTAATGACCGATCCATAATTTGAAGGGTTGCGTCCTATCCCTAATACGTTCAGGTCATCTCCGCCTTCATTGTAAAGATGATCGAAACGATTGTAAATAATAAGGTGATCATTGCCCGAAAAACCCACTGCACCGGCGTTGGACTGGTATATTTCATTATGCTCCACGGTTGTTCCCACACCTTCTAAATGAATTGCCCTTCCTGTAATATGATGAATATTGCAATTGGATATGATATTATTCGAAGGAGTAAGCGTTCTTCTGTCTCCTCCTGATACAGCCATCCCTCCCCGGGTGTTAAAAATTTCACATCCAGACACCCGCAGATCATTTCCTGAAAGGACAATGGCATTATTACCCAAATTACGGAATATGCAATCCCTGATCTGGTTGCCGCTTCCTCCCCTTATTTCAATCGCCTGCTTCTTGCCGTAGCAGAAAGTAAATCCTTCAAAATCTACAAATGAAACACTATCGCCTTTTATTAAAGGTGCATTGAGTACAGAAACCGCAATTTCAGCGTCGTTAAAATCTCCCGTTGGCCACAGGTAAAGCAAGCCCGAATCCCTGTTTAAGTACCACTCCCCCGGCTCATCAATTTCTTCAAGAAGATTAAAAACAAAATATTTCCGGCGTTCCAGCCTGATCAATGAGGTATCATCCGTTGGTCCTAACCCGTATCGCAGCGCCGAAGCCAGGGTAAACTGCCTTTTTTCCAAATTCATATCCGCCACTTTCACCTCATCTGCATACCATCCCCAGTGAAACCATCCCGAGAGCCAGATGTCTTTGGCATGCACCCACCTGGCGGCTTCAGGAAAATCAAATTCAAAAACACCTCCCCTGTTGGCTGTGTCCAGCACCTGCCTGAACCCATTGATCTTCGATACAGCCCCCTGGTCAATTATCCTGCCTAAACGGATCCATCCTTTATTGGGGAAACGCGCCACAGGTAACTGGTTCCCGTTAACAAAAAGCATCAATGCCGGGTCATACGGTCTTTCTTCTACCCCATTGGGCGGCTTGGTATGGTAATCTCCATAGTTAAATGCACCATCGTCTTTCAAACTATATTGCAGTACTTTTCCTCTTGCATTAGCATGCAACCGTTTAACTATTGCCGGATCTCTTACGGTACCAAATCTTTTATGGCTCAGTAATTTACCCCCGGACAAAATCACTTTCTCATTTTGATAAGCCTTATAAACTATTTTTTTATCCTTCTCCCCACCGTCACGACCATCCAACAAAAAGCTGCCGGATAGTTCATACAGTCCCTCCCTCAGGTATACTACGAATCCTCCGGCGGGCAACCCCGATTGCTCTTTATACTTTCTTATCTTATCCCTGGCGGCTTCCGGTGTTTTAAATAGGCTGCTTGGGGCACCATCATTCCAGTCATTCCCTGTCGGGGAAACAAAATAACATTTCTGTCCGTTTGCAGCATTTGTTATAACAGCCATTACGAACAATAAACCTAATAGTCGCATCCTTTGGTTTTTATCCCCTGTGGGAGATTTAAAAAAGAAAACAGGTATCACCAACGGTAACATATCCAATCAGCCCAACAACACACAAATCCCCGTCCCGTTACTCCTTTAATCCTTTTGCATTAGCATAAATCTTGTGTATTGCCTCAGCGATTTTCACAATCTCAGCTTTTTCAGCCAGCAGCACATGCTGAGGTAACCACACTGCTTCCTGGCAGAGCTTGTCATTTTCGGGACAACTGTTGCTTTGCCTGTATCTTGTAATATCCAGGGCTTTCTTTGGATACGACCTTTGAAAGTTCTTCGATTTGAATGTATCCGCTATGTAAGGCATGGTATTGAGGGGTTCATAACCTCCATAACAGGTTACACCTTCCGCAGTAAGGGCAGCGATAAAACGGGATCTCGGCAACCCGTTAAATTCCTCCTTTTTATACCTGAACGGAAAAAGATGATAAGCACCTCTCGTAACGCCTTTTTCTAATTTAACAGGAATAATCCCTGGGATCTTCGGTAATTCTGCTTTTAAAATTTCAGCGCTTTCGCTCCTTCTGTCAGTTTGCGCTTCAATACGCTTCATCTGAGATAAGCCGATAGCCGCCTGGTATTCCGTTAATCTCAGCTTATTTCCCCGGATCAAAAAACCGCTTTCTTTTTCCCGTGGTTTTACACTGCCGAAAGCACTACCAAAATTGTGGTAAGCATAACAACGATCAATAAATGCATCATCATCACTCACTATAGCCCCGCCTTCCCCTATGGGCAAATTCTTTGAATTTTGGAAGCTGAAACAGCCGGCATGTCCAAAAGTACCTACCTTCTTATGATTAAACTCCGCGAGATGGGCCTGGCAGGCGTCCTCAATAACAATCAAATTATGTTTGGCCGCGATTTTCATGATCGTTTCCATATCGGCAGGCAATCCTGCCAGGTGCACAGGCATAATGGCTTTCGTACGCGGGGTGATCTTCTGTTCAATTTTAGAAACATCCATTTGGAAGGTATCAGGATCCGTATCAACAAAAACAGGCATGGCGCCTGCTGTCAGCACAGATACAGGCGTTGCAATAAAAGTGTAGGAAGCGATTAAAACTTCATCCCCGGCACCGATATTATGCTCTATTAAGGAAACGACCAATGCGCTGGTACCATTCACAACAGTAAGACAACGCCTGGCGCCCAGCTTTTCTGCCCATTTACTTTCAAACTCCGTCACAACATCCTTCCTCGACCAGATACCGCTGCGTAAAACTTCAACAACACGCTTCTCATCTTCTTCGGGGATCCATTGCGGCCACTCGGGCCATGCTTTAGCAAAAACAGGACTGCCACCAAGCAAAGCGGGTTTATCAGCATTTGTGTTCACAGCTCTTGGATGCAATAGCGATGAAGAAAGACTTCCCGGCAGGATAAAGCCTAACCCCGCCACAGAATTATATTTAAGAAAGTTGCGCCTGGTAAATCCTTGCTTTGTCATAATGATTAATTGCCGGTAAACCGGTCTTTTTGGAGTAAAAAAAATAAAATTGTTTACGTACACGAAAATAATACTATTTTCACTAAAAAAAATCATTTATACTAAATTGGGGGACTTCGAATTTTCGCATGGGATGCCATGCTGCATATCCAGTGGGCGGTGGGGACACTGACCACGGAGCCCGTCACGGCTGGTGTCTGCCTGGCCGGTAGGCAGGTCTCCGCCAACCGGAGAAAATTTGAAATGGGTCCGTTAAATTCCCGGGAAGAAGAAACTAAACCCGGTACAGCTTTGTAACCCGTCAAATACTTAAAATATGACCACAAAGACAAAGACGATTTCCCGCAGGAATTTTCTCATTCAAAATGCCACGCTGAGCGCAGGTGCATTCATACCGCCCTCCCTTTTATCTCAACATGCTCCCGGCAGCGAGTTCATTGTAAAAAAAGAAGATGCAGAGCTTATTATTGATATTCACCAGCATACTACCTATCTTGAGAGATCAGATGACAGCCTCGTTGCACATCAGCGTGCTTTAGGAATTACAACAACCATTCTGCTGCCTGCAGGACATCCCAGAACGTACGGCTCAACTTATTTTGGGTTGGCAAACGGATTACAGGCAGGAGTCGGTCCAAACGAAGCGGCTTACGCGCTTGCCCAGCGCTATCCCGGGGAGTTCCTTTTCGCCGCAAATGAAATCCCGGATCTGCCGGGGGCTATTGATGAAATTGAAAAATACCTGAAGCTGGGCGCCAAAATGATCGGCGAACTGAAATTCGGCGTGGAATGTGATTCGCCGGCCATGCAACAAATTTACAGGCTGGCAGATAAATATGATGTCCCCGTATTAATGCACTGGCTATACAACACCTACAACCGTGGCTTTGAAAGATTTCATAAAATGATAAAAAAATACAGGCATGTAAATTTTATAGGTCATGCACAAACCTGGTGGGCACATATTGATAAGGATCAGAAAAACGACAATAACTGGTATCCCAGAACCAAAGTAACACCCGGCGGATTGACCGACAGGCTGCTTGACTTTCCAAACGTATGGGGAGATTTTTCCGGAAGATCAGGATTCAATTCATTAAACCGGGATACCGATCACGCACGCGGTTTCCTGGCCCGGCACCAGGACAAGCTGCTTTTTGGCAGCGATTGCTGGGACAGTACCACAAAATCGGAAGACAATTGCCTCGGTACAAACATTATCCGGATCATCCGTGAGCTTTCTTCCAATAAAGCTATTGAGAGGAAGATATTATATGAAAATGCAAAAAAACTCCTGAAAATATAAAGCAGCCCCCAAAGCACAGGTAACACCAAAATCAGGTATCAATCAAATCCACAAGCGGTTAAATAAATAAGATATGATATGACAACAAAAACAATTTCACGCAGGCATTTCCTCCTGCAAAATGCCAAACTGGGAGCAGGTGTATTGATAGCTCCCTCTCTTTTATCCCATGGTAGTTTTATGATGAAGGATGAAGACAGTGAACCTATTATTGATATTCACCAGCATACTAATTATTACAAGCGACCGGATGAAGACCTCATTGCACATCAGCGGGCAATGGGCATCTCCGTAACCATCCTCCAGCCCGCAGGGCATCCCAAAACCTACGGCTCAACCTACTTCGGACTGGCAAACGGACTGGAATGCAGCATCACCCCAAATGAAGCGGTATATGCACTTGCCCAACGCTATCCCGGGGAGTTCCTTTTCGCAGCAAATGAAATTCCGGACCTACCCGGGGCCATTGATGAAATTGAAAAATACCTGAAGCTGGGCGCTAAAATGATCGGGGAACTGAAATTTGGCGTAGAATGTGATTCTCCGGCTATGCAGCAAATTTACAGGCTCGCAGATAAATACGACGTTCCCGTATTAATGCATTGGCTGCACAATACCTATAACCGGGGCTTTGAGAGATTTCACAAAATGGTAAAAAAATACAGGCACGTAAACTTTATCGGGCATGCACAAACCTGGTGGGCACATATTGATAAAAATCAGAAGGATGATAACAACTGGTACCCCACCACCAAAGTAACACCCGGTGGATTAACAGACAAGCTCCTTGATTTCCCCAATGTGTGGGGAGACCTTTCTGCCGGGTCGGGATTCAATTCGTTAAACCGGGATACAGACCACGCCCGCGGCTTCCTGTCCCGGCACCAGGATAAGCTGCTCTTTGGGAGCGATTGCTGGGACGCTACCGCAAAAGTGGAAGATAATTGCGCAGGCTCAAAAACGATCCAGCTCCTCCGCAAGATTTCCCCCAGTAAAGCGATCGAACGAAAGATCTTATATGAAAATGCAAAGAAACTTTTGAAAATTTAAGCCTGTCTCATCACTTATTATACATCATGAAAAAATATCTGTGGTTACCTGTTGCCGCAATCCTTACAGGCACATGGACCTGCCTTGGACAACAAAGCCTGTTTAAAGACGGCGACCGGGTATGTTACGTCGGAAGCAGCATTGCCATGAATGGCGGATGCTTTCATTATACCAATTTATTTTATGCAACAAGGTATCCTGAGCGAAATGTGCACTTCCTGAACGGGGGCATATCGGGTGATGTGACAGATCGGATACTAAGGCGCCTTGAAAGTGATATACTGTCTACCCGCCCTACATGGTGTGTGGTTATGATAGAAGAAAACGACCTCAGACCTAACCTGTACCTTGCAGAAAAACAAAACGAACCGGGTATAAAAACACAGCAGGAAAACGCCGTGCAGCACTGGATGAAAAATACAGATCTGATCGTGGAAAAATTACTTGCCCGGGGCATAAAAGTAATATTACAAACTCCTACCATCGTTGACGAGGTAGTTCAATCACCCACTCCAAATTACGCAGGAATAAATAATAATCTTAAAAGGTGCACCGAACACCTTAAATCGCTGGCAATAAAATATTCCCTCCCGGTGGTAGACTGCTGGACAGCCCTGAATGATATAAACAGTGAGATCCAAAAACTGGATCCCGCAAAAACTATCATCGGGCGCGACAGAGTGCATGTTAGCAATATGGGATACTTTATTATGTCGGCAGCATTTTTACGCATGCAAAAGGTAAACGGGAAAGTATCACATATCATTATTGATGCTAAAAAAAATAAAATTGACCGCAATGAAAACTGCACCATTGAAAAATTACATGCCGGAGAAGCATCGGTGTCATTTTCCAGCCTGTCTAAAGCATTGCCTTTCCCTTCTCCGGACAGGATCAGCCCCGACAGCTTTTTTCATTTTACAGATGAACTGAATGCTGATATCCTGCAGGTAAAAGGGTTAAAGAAAGGGTATTACAAACTGGAAATTGATGGAAATGTCATTCACACTTTCAGTAAAGAGGAATTAAATAATGGAATTAATCTTTCTAAATACCATAATACTCCCCAGTACAAACAGGCGGAAACCGTATTGGACCAGTTCAGGGAATACTGGAATAATGAAAGAACGCTAAGGACGATTAAATATGTGGAATATCAGCACCGCGGCGATCTAAAGGGGATTACAGATGTGGAGCAATTAAAAACAGATCTGCCATCCATCATGGAAAAATATAAATCGAGCGATAACTATAAGTTTTTTACCAATATGTTCAATGCTTATATCGCTAATAAGCCATTAGAGGCTGATTTGTATGAGAAAGCGGAAAATATATTTTTGCAAATTGCAAAACTCAATAAACCGGTTCATCATACTTATACGTTGATAAAGGAGCATCCATGACAACCCTGGGCAACAGTATTATCGTCTGAGCTCACGATCTCAAAAATTTGTTACCGGTTCTCACCTATCATCTAAAATATAAATCATGAAAAAATATCAGCATCTGTTGATTGTCTGCATTTTTTTTACGATAGCTCATGCGTATTCCCAAAAGCAATACGAGGCATTTACATATGGAGACAGGATAGGCTATATCGGAAGTAGCATCGCCATGAACGGCGCCTGTTTTCATTATACGAATTTATTTTATGCAACAAGATATCCCGACAGGAACATTCAATTTATAAACGGAGGTATTTCCGGTGAAGGAACAATCCCAATTTTAAACCGTTTGGAAGAAGATGTTCTTGCAAACCGTCCTACCTGGTGTATCGTTATGGGAGGGGGAAATGATCTGAATACCAGCCTGTATGCCCCGGAAAGACAAAACGAACCAGGTATAGAAGAACAAAAGGAAAGACGTTATCAGCACCTGATAAAAAATACAGATATCATTGTTGAGCAATTATTAGCGAAAGGGGTCAAGGTTATTTTGCAAACTCCATCTATTGTAGACGAGGTCGTTAAATCACCTGTTTCTAATTATCCCGGGTTTAATGACAAGCTCAGAAGATTTTCGGAGCATCTTAAAGCATTAGGAGATAAATATGCTCTCCCCGTGGTGGATTGCTGGACCGTCTTAAATGATATCAATAACAAGATCCAAAAGAATGATCCCGCTAAAACAATAATCGGACGGGACAGGATACACGTGGGTAACCTGGGTCATTTTATCATGTCGGTTGAGCTGCTAAACATGCAGAAAATAGATAAAAAAGTGTCGCACATTATCATTGATGCGAAAAGAAAGAAAACAACGTTTAATGAATATTGTACAGTAGACGGATTAAAAGCTAACCCTTCCTCCATATCATTTACAACGCTGGCCAGGGCATTACCTTTTCCTACTCCTGATAAAATCAACCCGGATTCCTTCTTCCGTTTTACGGATGAATGGAATGCTGATATCCTGCAGGTAAAAGGATTAAAGAAAGGCGATTACATATTGGAGATCGATGGAAATATTATTCATACTTTCAGTAACGATGAACTAAACAATGGAATTAATCTTTCTACATACCATAATACACCTCAATACAAACAGGCGGAAAGCGTATTGGACCAGTTCCAGGAATACTGGAAGAATGAAAGAACCTTAAGATCGGTTAAATATGTAGAATATCAGCACCGCAACGATCTGAAAGGGATTAAAGACGTGGAACAATTAAAAACGGATCTGCCTTCCATCATGGAAAAATATAAATCGAGCGATAATTATAATTTCTTTACCAACATGTTCAATGCTTATATCGCTAACAAGCCGCTGGAACCGGCGTTGTACGAAAAAGGCGAAAACATGCTCCTGGATATTTCGAAGCTTAATAAACCGGTAGCGCACCGCTACAGCATTCGCAAGGCAGGGAACTAACAAACGAATACCTTTTCGGGTCGTATCCGATGAATGGAAACGAGAAATGTGAGAGGAGAGATGTGAAAGATGAAGCTTATTGTTGCAGGGTGCAAGTTACAAGGTGCAAGTCGCAGGGTGTACAGGTCGCCCCCTGAGACCAGTAACCTCCCGTCCTCGGGTAACCAATCTATATGAGACCGGTTTTAATATTACGGCGCTATGCGCCTTTTACTTTTTCTCCATTTTTTCCTACAAATATGATCGCTGCTACGCAGCTTACCTGCTGATTATTTTCGTAGTGCTATAAAGCTTTGCTGCTATGCGACACAGATCAGTCCGTACCTCCTCTATTTCTATATTAATTGTACAAAAGAGTTATCCCGGAAGGGCAATACCATACTGCCATAGTACATTTGCCTGGCGCAGCGCGGCGTAATATTAAATTATTTGACTTTTTTGATCAGGAATGGTAGCCTACCTGTATGAGACAGGTTTTAATATTACGGCGCTATGCGCCTTTTATTTTTCTCCATTTTTTCCTACAAATATGATCGCTGCTACGCAGCTTACCTGCTGATTATTTTCGTAGTGCTATAAAGCTTTGCTGCTATGCGACACAGATCAGTCCGTACCTCCTCTATTTCTATATTAATTGTACAAA
>CAZREP010000039.1:0-31659 GCA_964599035.1 uncultured Terrimonas sp.
GGAAATCTTGAAATGCAAAAATTTAGGAAGATAATTTTTTAGGAGGGGTACAGGCGGAAGCGCGCAATAACGGGCAGACAACAAGAAAGAGCCTCCACCATAAAAATAAAAGAGGTCCCGGGGTGGGACCTCTTTTATTTACGCAGCTTGCATTTGTTTATCTTTTTTCCGCTTGATCTGCTCAATAATGGAATCCAAAGCAGCGTCAAACGACTCTTCAAAAGATTTGGAGGATTCTTTAGAGAAAAAAGCGTAACGCGGCACCTTCACTTTAATTTCTGCCACCTTGTCCTTGATCTGATGCGCCACATTATCCAGCTTCAGGTACACGTCAATTGTAGTAATCCTGTCGTGGAAATTGTTCAGTTTTTTGATCTTTTTGCTAACATGCTCAAGCAAACTTGATGCGGCATCAAAATGCACCGTTTGAATGTTTACCTTCATGATAATCCAGTTTAATTTCTTGTGAACAATTAATACCAAATAAAGAAAGAACTTATGTTGCCGTAACTGCAAACTGCAACATGCCCAAGTTAAGTCTTTATGCATAAGATTTCAAATAAAATTTTATTGCAGAAAAAGACCTGTTTTTTATGCTGAATACCCTCCGTTCATCAGGCTTTCGGGTGGGATCTTTTATATACTTCCTTTAATTTTTCGATGGTAAGATGCGTATATACCTGGGTGGCGGCAAGACTTGAATGACCGAGCAGTTCTTTAACAGCATTAAGGTCGGCCCCCTGATTGGTAAGGTGCGTGGCAAAAGTATGGCGCAACACATGCGGGCTCTTCTTTTGAATGGTGGTTACAAGCCCCAGGTATTTTTTAACAACCAGATAAACATATTTCGGGTAAAGCTTTTTCCCTTTACGGTTCACCAAAAGATATACCGCATCAAACGATTCATGCGCTATACGCTTTTGCTTCATATATGCCGCAATGATGTCGGTCATTTCCCTGTTAAGCGGAATGATCCGCTCCTTATTCCCCTTACCAAGCACTTTAAGTTGCTGCTGCCTGATATCCACCTGGCTTTCCCGGATATTGATCAGCTCGCTCAGCCGCATGCCCGTAGTGTACAGCAACTGCAGGATCAGCCTCTCCGTATCTCCCTCCCACCCCTCTTCAAAGGCTATATGTTTAAAAAGGGTTTCCGTATGCTTTTGTTCCACAAAGACCGGGAGCCGCCTGGATACCTTTGGCGATATGACCACGGTCATAGGCGTAACCTGCAATCCACCCGTTTTTAAATGGTATTTAAAAAAAGCCTTAAGTGAGGATATTTTCCGGTTCACCGTTCTAGCCGTATGTGCTTTCATTAAGCCGGCCAGCCACTCGCGGATACAGGAAGAGGAGATATCTTCCAATGGGCTCACAGGGTACGTTTTTTCTATAAGGAAATCGAAAAACTGATCCAGATCTTTCCTGTATGCCGTAACGGTATGGGGCGAATACCGCTTTTCAAAGCTGAGATAGTCTGTAAAGGACTGTATTTGCTGAAGATAAAGCGAACCGGACATAAAAAAGGTAGCCATAAAGTTACGCACTCTACGGCTACCTGTCAATTATTTATAACAACTGAACTATTTTACATCAATCTTGCCAATGGCGATATTCTGCCTGTAAATGGCCTTCAGTACCTCTCCCCTCCGTTTTATAGACGGCTTGGTGAAAGACTGGCGGCCCCTTAATTGTAAGAGGATCTTAGCCTTTTCAAACTTTTTCTTGTACTTTTTAAGTGCCTTGTCTATATTTTCGCAATCTTTGGAATCAATAATCAGCATAATATAATATACCTCCTTTATTGGTTTTAAGGAGCGCAAAGATAATGCAGGAAAACTAAAATTCAAAGCAAATTAAAAAATTCCCCCGGCCTTGCTAATTTGCAGCTATGTTTACAGGAATCATCGAAGCGGTCGGCAGCGTTCTTTCGGTACAAAACGAGGGCAGCAATAAGCAATTCTGGATCACTTCGCCCTTAAGCGCGGGGCTTAAGCCCGATCAAAGCATCGCCCATAATGGTATTTGCCTTACCGTTGAGGAGATCAGCAATAATGCTCACCGGGTTACTGCCGTACAGGAGACCCTGCAAAAAACCAGTATCGGAGCCTGGAAAGCGGGCGACGTCATCAACCTTGAGCAATGCTTAACATTGAACAGCCGCTTAGACGGACATATCGTGCAGGGGCATGTAGACACCACAGCCGCCTGCGTAGAAAAAGAAACGTTGAACGGAAGCTGGAAATACCGGTTCCGTTTCCCTGAAAAATTTGCCCCCCTCGTTATTGAAAAAGGTTCCATTTGCGTTAACGGCATCAGTCTTACCGCTTTTGAAGTAACCCGAAACAGTTTTTCGGTTGCTATCGTTCCCTATACTTTTGAGCACACCAATATGCGCTTCATAGAGAACGGAGATACGGTAAATATTGAATTTGACATGGTAGGGAAATACGTGGTAAGGGGTATGGAGAATACCAGGAAATAGAGTGGCTAAAGATGAATACTATTACGCACGACCATATTAAGAGATTCTCTGCATTACTCAATAACTTGTCAACTAAAGAATTGGGGCTGGACCCATATGTAGGAGCATATTTAGAACACCTTATTACACACAACAAATTTTTCTTACACATTTATGCATCAGTGCTCAATCAGGTATTAAACAAAATCAATAAACCTAAAGAGAATGTTGCACTGGTTGATTATGGCGCCGGTAATGGGGTGTTGGGGATATTTGCAAAATATTGCGGTTTGGGCAATGTAATCCTCTATGATATATCACATGCCTACTGTCACTCACAAAGAATGCTTTCAGAAAGAATAGGTATATATCCGGATAAAATGCTCTGTGGTGATATCGACTCCCTTGAAGAAAACTTAGCTTACCCACCCGATGCAATAATTGGCACTGACGTCATTGAACATATTTATGACCTGGATTTATTCTTTTCAACATTGCAAAAACTAAACAAAAACCTGATTGTCGTCTTTACAACAGCCTCAAATGAAAAAAACTGGCTGAAAAAAAGATGGCTGATGCGATTGCAAAAAAAAGATGAATGGAAGGGCTGGAAGAAAAAGGGGTACAGGAACGCAGTGCCTCCATTCAGAGAAATAAGAAAAGACATCATCAGGAATACCCTGCAGCGATCCGAACCGGCCACTGTTGAAGCACTTGTGACGGGTACGCGGGGTCTGCGCAAGGATAATATCATTAAGGCATGCAAAATATATGAGCAGAAAAATATGCTGCCCGTGCAACCTAAACATCCTACAAATACATGCGACCCAATAAGCGGAAGCTGGACAGAAAGATTACTGACATATACTGAATATAGAAAACTCTATGAACAATACGGCTTTTCTCTTGAAATAGAAAATGGGTTCTATAACGAATATCAGAAAAACCTTAAAGGGTTAATATTAGGTGGAGTCAATATCTTAATCAGAATAACAGGTAAAGCAGGATCACTATTCAGCCCATATATTATGTTAACGGGTCTGCCCAGGCAGTAAAAAAGTGCTTCTGCCTTCAATAGAACGCTTCATCAAAGCACGGGCACATTTAAAATTTTTGCATAGGTAAAAGTTCAATAATAAGCAGGAAACGTAATCCAATAGCCAGATAGAAACAGAGACAGTTACGGATACAAAACTTTTCTCTCGGCGATAGCAGCGATGCTGCGACGCCACGGCAAAGTATTTCTTACATTTGGTATTGATAATAAAATTAAGGGACAATGCCTCCACAATTTTCTGTAATTGCGCCATTATTGAATGAAGATCAAAATGTATTGGAACTATACAGCAGACTCACTAACGTGCTGAAGCAAATGGAGGCCGGTTACGAAATAATATTTGTGGACGATGGCAGTAAAGACTGTACCCAGCTTTCCATAGAAAACATTGCATCAGAAGATGACTGTGTAAGATATATCAGCTTTAGCAGAAATTTTGGCCACCAGATTGCCCTGTTTGCCGGGTTACAAAAATGCAGAGGAGAATATATTGTCTTAATCGACGGAGACCTCCAGGACCCACCGGAAATAATAGCCAATTTATTTCTAAAAATAAAGCAGGGATATAATGTAGTGTATGCAAGACGTATAAACAGGAAAGGAGAAACTCTTATAAAAAAAGCAACGGCCAAAATCTTCTACAGGATATTAAGAAAAATAACAGCTGTAAACATCCCTGTCGATACAGGCGACTTTAGAATAATGGACAGAAAAGTGTGTAATGAATTATTAAAAATGAATGATCACAGAAAATTCCTGAGGGGGCAGATCGCATGGCTTGGTTTTAAAGAGACTTTTATAACATATGAAAGAGAAGAAAGAAAGAATGGCAGTACAAATTTCACTTATAGAAAAATGTTCAGTTTTGCTATAGACGGCATTACAGGCTTTTCCAGTTTTCCTTTAAAATTTGCCAGCCTGATTGGCATTATCGTTTCTTTTTTTGCATTCCTGTTTATTGTATATGTGCTGTTTGCAAAATTGGTTTGGGGACAAACTATCACAGGATGGGCATCTATGATGATCACTATTTTATTTTTGGGAGGCATCCAGCTGTTAAGTATTGGCATTATCGGTGAATATATCAGCCGCATCAATGATTCCGTACGTGGCAGGCAGCCATACATCATCAATAAATCCAATATTAATGAGAGGTGAACACTATTTTACTGCACGAAAATAGTATTGCGCACCAAGCGGCAGCCAGGTTAGTTTTTTTTCAAGATTTAAAAGAAAAGAAAATATTCCCTTACGGGGGAAAAAGAGTATGAATTTTTTTTGAATGAGCGTAAATCCGGATGATCTTAATAACCGATGCGTATAACGATAGCTCAGCAAATGAGCGTTTTTGTCAAATACACAGGTCTTAACCAGATACCTCGTTGCAGGATTTAACGGGTTGTGTTCGAAAACATACATCCTTCCGCCTTTTTTTAACACCCGGTATATCTCTTTTAAAAAAACATTATGCAATGAAACATCGATATGATGCAGTACAGCGGCCACAAAAACGATATCAAAACTATTCTCTTCAAAGGGAATTTCCCTGCCATTATACCAGAGAAAACTTACATTGCTAAGTTCCCTCTGTTTTGCCTGCTGCAGGCTTTTTTCAGACACATCAATTGCTGTGGTATGCCAGGCGGGGAAATGACTCCGGACAAAAATTTCTGTTGCTCCATCACCACAACCGACGTCAAGTATCTGCTGCGGCAGGTCGCTTTCAAACTTTTTTAGTTCCAGTATTTTGTGTTCTGCAAAATATAGGCTATCGGCGCCGGATAATTTTATATTCTCTGAGTGAATGCCGCGGTAGTCGTTTGCAAAGTCGTCAAAATCATCAAAAGTTCTTTCAGGCATTATTACTGAATATTGTATTTTTATTCCATGCAAGTTTCTGCGGAATCAAACAGGCTTTCTATAAAAATAGTTATATTTTTTTTACTGACTGCAATAGCTGCCTACCTTCCCGTTTCGTCTTTTTTATTTTCCTTAAAAAATGATGCCTTTACTGGTTACTTTCCCCCGAAGTTTTTCATGAGCGAAAGTCTCAAATACGGATACCTGCCGCTATGGAACCCTTATATCAACTTCGGCATCCCGCAATATGGGGATATGAGCAGCGGCTTCTGGAGCCCGGTTACCTGGTTGGTAGCATTAGTCGGATACAACCCCTATACTTTCACAATAGAAGAGCTTTTTTATATTTTTCTTTCAGGTCTCGGAATGTTCTACCTGACCGGCTATTGGAAACTTTCAACTTATAACCGGCTGACAACAGGCGTTATCTATATGTGTAGCGGATACATTGTGGGGCATCTTCAGCACTTCAACTGGGTTTCTGCCGCCGCATTTCTTCCCTGGTGCACCGGGCTCCTGCTCTATACGTTGCAACAACCAACGCTCCGAGCCTGTATCAAAACCGGGCTCGCTTTTTTTATGCTGATCAGCTCCGCTCATCCGGGTATCATTATCGGCAGCTTCTATTTCTTTTTTATGATAATTATTGCTTTTATCTTAGAAAAAAAGGTAACGGAGAAAAAAAAACAGGTCATTCTCAAAACAGCACAGACCACGGCGATCATTCTCATTGCGGTTATCCTGATCAGCCTCGGACCCATTATAGCCTACGCTGAAATAATACAGCATATTACCAGAGGTGAAAAGGTTACATTTTATGATGTGTATGGCACCACCACTTTGCAATCCTGGTTATCGCTGATACTGCCTCTTTCCTCGACTAAAAATGAAAGTTTTTTTATATCGGATATAAGCCTGAGGAACTGCTACCTCGGCAGCTTCTATTTCCTTATCCTGTTATACAGTCTCTTCACCTATAAATGCAGGTGGCAGTGGGCTTTGGCTTTTACCGCAACCTTTTTCATTATACTGAGCGCCGGGGCCTTCTCCAATAATTCCTTTAGCCTGCCGCTGATCGGGTATGTAAGATTAAGCGGGGAGTTTAGGATATTTGCGCTGATTGCTCTAATACTATACCTGGCCATTGAATTTGAAAGATTCATACAGCATGCCAAATCAAAGCTATTTAACCGCGTGTTCCTCTTCTTTCTCGCCATCCTTTTATTTGCTTTCTTTTTCTCCCTGCTGAAATCTACCCCGATAAATACATTAGCAGCCTCCTTCACAGGATCGAACAATATCAGGGAAACACTGAAAGTACTGTTGGACAATATATCCTTCTACGATGCCATTGCACTACAAAGCGCCGTATCAATTCTACTGCTATTGATATGCAGAAAAGCAGTAACACGTAAGACAAAAAGCCTGTATTTTTTGATCATGGCAGAAATTATATTAGCCACCCTCATGAATACCCCGTTCACAGGTGTTGGAAAAGCATCGGTAAAAGAAGTAGAAAGTATTCTGTCGCATGCTCCTGAAGGATTTCCTGTGCCACCATTAAATCCGACAAATACCAACAGTATCATCTCTGACGAAAAAATGAGATTAGTAGGCCATTGGTCGTTTTATAACAAGGAAATAGGAGTTACAAGCAGGGTACAGTATCCTATTGTTCTCAACAATACGGTTACTTATTTCGAGCAGGACAATACACTCCTGGATACGAAACCATATTTATTTGCAGACAATATGCATACGATACCCATTATCACGCATTACGAGCCCAACCAAATCACCTTTAACGTTGAAGCGCCTGCAGGAACAACCTTCACTTATAAACAAAACCATTACCCGTACTGGACAGCTTCCATCAACAACGAAAGTGTGCCGGTAGGCCTGGCATACAAGGTGTTTTTATCAGTAACTACTCCAACAGAAGGAAAGCAGGAAATAGCATTCAGATTCCAAAACGACAAAATGAAGTTGCTGATCTTCTTCTCTCTTTCATTCTTCCTTGCTTTATCGGGGTTTGTAATATTTCGCCCTAAAAAGGTAACAAAGAAGAAAATAGCGGGTTTGTAGTTAGTGGCTATTCTCTGCTGTATCCATAAATCAGTCCGCTTGCGGTGCGCACCGCCGGAATTAGCGGCTCGTTTTATCGCATCAAATACATTTTACCATATCCTTTGTTGAAATACTGATCGGTATTGTCACCCTCAGTTTTATATTTGTCCAGCGACTTCCCGTTAAGATTAGTGATCACCCTGTACAGGTATACGCCATTAGCCAGCTTTTGTCCGTATTGATCGGTACCATCCCATTTGAACTCCGTGATATTTCTTCCTATCCTTATCGGCCCCAGTTCCTCCTTGGTGATCTCTCTCACCACTTTGCCGGTAATCGTCAGTATCTGTATACGGATGTTCTGTGGAATATCGCTTCCGGTTAGCGTAAAAACAAATGCTGTAGATGTGGTAAAGGGGTTAGGATAATTAAACATATTGGATATCATTGGCTTATTAATGATCTTAAAGCCAACTCTATACTCTGTTTGTCCGCTATTGTTACCACTTCTGTCCCTGCCGGAAACAATCAGCTCATAATCGCCGTCTTCCAGGAAAGAGGGATTGAAATCAATCGTTGCCGTATTATCAGACGCACTTCCCTGATTAATATTTGCAGGAGCAAATTGTAAAGTATCACTGTCAAAGAAAAAGGTTCTGAGCAAGCCTCCGGGATATCTCACCTGTACTTTCATTAAAGCAGTATCATCAAGTGCCAAAAACTTGTTTTCGTCTTTCAGCTTGACCAGGATATGTGGTTTAGCAGATATTATATCATTGTTAAGTATGTGTACTCCGTCAAATGTTACATCAAGCAAAGGATTAGCATTATCCGGCCTTACATAAAAACTTTTATACAGAAAATTATTCAAAAGATATTGTTCAGGCTGGTCAAGATCAGGGTTAAAATCTATAGATAAGGTATTCAGGCCGGGATAATTCCTGGTATCCAGATCATATTCAACTTTTATAGTATCGCCGCTTATAAGAGGCTTTCGCCTAAAAGTATCAAGTATATGCTGAACATTGTTCTTATCTAATAAGATAAGCCTGACTTTTAAACTGTCAAACTTTTCAGGGCTTATATTTTTAAACGCAATTCCAAATTTTATTTTCTCCCCAAGCTCAACAGTATCTTTTATACTTAAATAATAAGTCTTTGGCGCTATTGCTCCTTCCGGAGGCAATTTGCCTGTTACCCGCCAATACTGTAACTGACGGGGAGTTCCGTGTATAATATCGGAACTAAGCATCCTGATCTTTAAATAAGGATATGTCTTAGCATTTATAAAAGATAATGTCGTATCCGTGGAGGAACGGACTGATGCCAGTAAAGACGTTGTATTGTCATTGCTCTTACCATGTACTTCAATAACTACGTTGTCAGGATCTGGTTCCTGGTTATCCCCTTTCCAATACAGGTTCTGCCATTCTATAGCAGGTCCTAACCAGGGCGATTCAGCTTCACCTTCTGTTGTTCTCGAAGTAACGGAAAAGGAATGTGAGATATAAGAGTTTACTTCCGGCCCTATTAAACTCGTAACAGGATAATCCGAAAATCCTTTTCTCAGAAAGAAAAGAAAGGGTAGATTCTTCGTAAACTCATCAATGCCTGAAAGTCCCATATTTTTTAATGTATGATACAATGACTTCCCGGTTCCCAACCTCAATGTGTCTTTCATCCAGTCATCAATAAAAGAAACATTCGAAGTTCTTCCTAAATTTGTGATAGACACATAACTCCCCGCCGGAAGGGACTCAAGAAAATCAATAGCTTTTCTTCTGTATGCTGTATCACTATATACAAACTCAAAAGTAAAATTATTATGCTCACATGGCGGAACACTTCCAAAGCGACCGAACCCGTCAGGTTGAATACTATTAGTCCAGGGTTTCATAGTGACACTGTCATATACTTTAATTTGAAGTGAATTGTATCTGCAGCCATACTGGTCATAAAGCGTTTCATCAAGCGAAACAAAAAGCTGTTGATTCACATAATGTGGATACAGCCCCGTAGCAATCTTCAAAACATGAGGGGTTTCATTAAAACGAAAAACCCTGTCATTATCAAGAGTCATGCTGTTGTAGATATTTTCATTAAACTGGAAATAATGAGACTGGTTGTAACCTGAAGACGCATTGGCCAAATACACAAAAGAAGACGTATTCCATACCGGTTCCTCACTACCTGTTGTTTGGGCGCCAATTCTCCAATAGTAAACAGTGCTATCAACAAAAGTAAACCCCGGGTCAAATTCTATTATACCGCCTACCGAACTTTTATTAAAAGATTTTTTAAAAGAAGAATTGAACAGCATGGTAGTATCTACTTCCATAATGTATTTCTTTTCGGTAGCCAGAGGGTTGGATGATGAAGCCTGAAATACTGCATGATTGGTGTTAATAATAGAAAAGTTATAAGGGTATATGGGCTTAGCCCCATCGTCAATGATGTAAAATGTTTTTACTGCAGTATTATTGGTTTCGGAAATCTCATCAACATTATCATCGGCGTCAATGTAAAAAATGAGCTTATTTTCTCCCTTTTCAATAACAGGATTAATAGGCATGGTAAGTTCAATGCTATCACTAAATGCTATACCGGGCAGCCGTTTTCTCATTACAGTCAAAATAGAGCCATCAGGCATCTGTCTTTTAATTTCAAGCACTATAGAATCACTTTGAGCTTTACCCAGATTAAAGACTTTTGCAGATACTTTAAAACTATTATCGGCCACAGAAATAAGAGGCGGCAATAGTATTGAGGGCTCTTCGACCACATAGTCAGGCTTCATATCTGTAGAAATCCGGATAACGGGATCACCATGCAAAGTAATTTCTTCCGCATGTGTCCTTGCAAAAAAATCAGACCCCCATATGCTCTGAAGATACCGGAAAGATTCCTCCAGTATCTTTCCTATGGAATGTCCGTAATCTTTCCCGGACAGCGCTGTGTAAAGCCCGTTAAGGTATGAATTAAGATAGCTTACAACACCAAAATGAGAACTTGCGATAAACCCTATACTTCCTCTTTCATTGGCCAAAACATATTTCTCCGACAATGTATTTTTTACATTCAACCTGTTCTGCTCAAATATAAAAATGTCCCCGGCCAAACACCCATTCACGAAAAAGAATGGATACTTTCCCTGATTTTCATAAACCGTTGGATCATCAATATTGAACTCCAGCGTGCTGGCTGAAGAATGCCCAAAATAATTAACGATACCGATACCTTCTGCAAACATTTTTTTTAGCCCTTCGGAGGAAAGATCACCGGTAATCACAGATGATTTGGTAAAGCTTTTAACATTTCCCCCAAACAAAGTATCTTCTATAATAGCTTTCAGATTATTCATATAGCCGCTGATCTCCGCAGTGAGGGTAGGATTACCTCCTCCAATGGCATGTACGATATTTTTCATCCAGGCCCTCCCTGCAACAGTTTGCGGTGTATTAGCAGCGACCGATTCATATTCTTTTACCTTTTCAAGATATATCTCAACTTCGGAAGGTAAAACAGCCGACAATCTCCCAACGGGTATGCTCGAAATGGTTTGGTTATCTCTTGCCACAAGCAGATTATCCGATGCAGGATGACCGAAAGACGGCACAAGATTCAACTGTTCCAGAAGCGGGTTGGACTGGTTGCTCCTCGCGTCAATATAATTTACCCCTTTGCCAATAAGAAAAACCGCCTGGGGATACGCTGTAAAAACATCCTCTGCATATTTTATAAAATACTTAATGGCTGCGGGATGTCTTTTAATACCAAAAGCAAACTGATCGGTTAGCTGATCCATATTATATATTTTGGCATTGTAGCTTCCTCCCGCTGCAGAGCTGCGGTACTGGGCATATGCCTCCACAGGATTTCCATTGGTACCATTATACAGTAAAGAATTACTGATGATCAGATAGTTGCCCTGATAGTTGGGATGCCCGTAATCAATAAAGTTACGGGGCGTTAAGACGCTGACTGTATTAATATTGGACGCCAGCATGTTCATGAGCACCAGCTTTCTTTTTTGTATCGAAGGAGGCAATGCAAATTTGATAACGCCCGATTCTGAAATATCGCCCGTATACCTTTTTCGGTTGGAAAGATCGTACAGCACAGGAGCAGCGCTTCCCCTGTTGAAGTTAGTGATCCGCAGGAAGTTTCCAACATCTGTTGCCGGGAGTTCAAATACAAAATTCGTGCTGTTACCAAAATTGAATTGCCTCGGATAGGTAATCTCATACCTGGAGATCACCATCCTGTCATCAGGATTCCCGGAAGTGTTTGTGATCTTAACAGCCGCAGTACCTGCGCTCAGTAAACCGGTTGGCAGCATTACCTGCTGACGCTGGTCATTAAACAGGTTCATCACCGCATCTACAACCTGGGTATTATTAATACTTACCCTGAGGTTGCGGTTATTCAATGCATTGCCCGAACCCGCAATAAAGAAAGTGGCATCAGGGCCGCTCTCATATACATATAAGTTATTAACGGTTTCGTTCAGGGGACTGGCAGGGCGGATATCCCCGCTGGTATAACCTTCTCCTTTATCATAAACTGAAGAATATATATATTCGCCTATCAGTCCGGCGTAGCCTGGATTGATCTTATTTTTATAGTATTTACCATAGGTATACATAAAATAGGGCTCAGGCGCAAGGGTATTACCCGCAATATCATTTACCTCATTCACTATCCTGAGATTGCCCCCCGAAGGATGGACCGTTAAAAAATAAGAAGCTGTGTCTGTTTCAAGGCTCCATTTATCAGACAACTGGTCATTAATGTTCCTGTATAATCTGGCATCGGGCTTCCCATCGTTCATTTCACCCCAAAATTCCAGGTATCCCCCCGCACCTAAAGTACCTGTGGAAACGGAAGTATACAGAGGCACCTGTATGCCGTTGCGCCATAGCTGAAAATATTCCACAGGTGTATTGTTGAGTCCGGCAGCCTGTAAAACCGCTTGTGTTATCCGATGTAATCCGTCTTTAGCAACAGGGAATTTATAATAGGTCTTATTGTAATCTATCCACTCATTGTTATACTGTGCCCGGGCAGCGAGGACACTAAACACGAGTACAATAAATAAGATCCGTTTCATCATACACTATTTTGTTTGGGCGCTTTTTATCTTTTCCTTTTTGACCAGGTCTAACCGGATGGAAAAGATATGCGTATATAAAGGGTTGGATTGATTGGCAAGGTTCGTAAAAGCATAATCAATGGCAATATGCTTTAGTTTAAAGCCTGCGCCCAGACTTGGCTGGTATATCCACACTTTTTTCTGGTTGAGCGTATCTCCGTCGGCCAAAGCCCGCTGAAAATTATAAATACCGCTCCGCACAAAGATCAGGTCTCTATACCCCAGCTCTATGCCCAGCCGTGGATCAATGCTTACCGGATCCGCACTGATGATCACATTCCGCTTTCCATCGAATGTAAGATCCGTATTGACTTCGGCAAGCAGCTTAAAATTTTTACCCAAAGAGAAATCATAGGCTGCTCCTAATACAAGACGCGGAGCTGTTAACTCTGTCGACTTCACAGGAATTTCATTATCGGTGAGATAAAGCACCTCTTTTTCCTCTTCCGTAAAGCTAAAGCTCCAGGCATTGAACGTTGTGGTAACATCTCTGGCGGCAAGACCTATCCTCCATCGTTTGGCTTGCATTTGCACACCGGCATCTATGCCGAAACCCCAGGCCCTGGCAAATGTTCCTACATTGCGGTGAATGACTTTGGCATTCACACCAAAGCTGAACAACTTATTACCCTTTTGTTTCAGGCTTTGCGCATAAGAAAAAAGGAAAGCATAATCAGCCGAAGAAAAGGAGCGGATATTATTGTAGTTGACGGAGCCGTCTGGTTCAAGAAGGTATAAAGTGTTGGGAATGTCGTCTACGCCAAAGCGCAGCAGCGACAGCGCAATGGTTCTTTTCTCATCGTTCAGGGGAATGGCCACACTGCCATAATCATACTTACCAATACCCGAAAAATATTCGGCATGCATGAAATTCACAACCGGATTGTCTTTAATATGTGTGAGTCCTGCAGGATTCCAGTACCCGGCATTCCCATCTCTCACCGAAGCGATCTGTGCGCCACCCATACCAAGTCCTCTTGCACCGGCGCCGATATTCAAAAATTCGTTGGAGTATTTACGGAACTGAGCATACGTATGCATGCTACTACTTAACAGGACAATCAAAATTATTCTCAGAAGCACTTTTTTCATTCAACTTATTTACTGATAAGTAATCTTCTCGTATCAGCCGGTTTACTAAAACCTTAAAAAACTCCGGCACTACAAATATACACAGGAACACTTGCAGGGATAGACATTTAAAATACAAGCTTTTATAACGGATTTGCACCCAAATTATTGCCTTTTGGAACAGCCTTCATAAACTAACATTATTTTTGCCAAAACGGCTTGAAAATGACCCTTATAGAAGAATTGAAATGGCGGGGTATGCTGCACGACATCATACCCGGTACAGCGGAACAACTGAATAAAGAGATGACCACTGCTTATATTGGTTTTGATCCTACTGCAGACAGCCTGCACATAGGCAGCCTGGTACCTATTTTATTGCTGGTACATCTGCAAAAAAAAGGACATAAACCCCTAGCGCTCATAGGCGGGGCAACCGGTATGATCGGCGACCCAAGCGGCAAAAGTGAAGAAAGAAACCTGCTGAGCAGGGAACAACTGGAAACCAACATCGCCGGCATCCGGAAGCAACTGGAAAAGCATCTTGATTTCAGCCCTGCACTGAAAAACAGCGCTGAACTGGTAAATAATCACGACTGGTTCAGCGGGATCAGCTTTATTGATTTTTTAAGGGATACGGGAAAATACATTACCGTCAACTATATGATGGCAAAAGAGAGTGTAAAAAAACGTATTGACGGGGATACGGGCATCAGCTACACGGAATTTGCCTACCAACTGATGCAGGGCTACGATTTCTACTGGCTTTACCTGCATAAAAACTGCAAACTGCAGATGGGAGGAAGCGACCAGTGGGGTAATATTACTACCGGCGCAGAGCTGATCCGGCGCAAAACAGGTGGGGAAGCTTTTGCATTTACCTGCCCGCTCATTAAAAAGGCCGACGGTGGAAAATTCGGTAAAACCGAAAAGGGTAATATCTGGCTGGATGCAGAAAAAACATCCCCTTACCAGTTTTACCAGTTCTGGCTAAATGCCTCAGACGAAGATGCGGAAAAATGGATACGGATATTCACTTTTCTCACTAAAGAAGAAATAGAAACGCTTCATAACAGGCATCGCGAAAACCCGGGATTACGCGAGTTGCAAAAAGCACTCGCTAAAGAAGTGACTGTTTTCATTCATGGAGAGGCGGAGTACGAAAAAGCTGCCGAAACCACGGAAAAATTATTTTCCCGGCAAATGGAGCCTGTAGATACGCTTTCTGTAAGCGATCTTGAAAATATGGAAGGAGTGGTAAAATTTGATTTTCCCAGGCAAAAAATAATGGGAGGAATAGACCTTGTTTCCCTTCTCGCAGAAACCGGCGCCCTGGCGAGCAAAGGCGAAGCCCGTAAAATGATCCAAAACGGAGGTATCAGCATCAACCGGAATAAAATCAATGATATTGGTTATACGGTCAGCAGCACGGATCTCCTTCATGATACCTACCTCCTTATTCAAAAAGGAAAGAAAAATTATTACCTGCTGAAAACCCATTAACGGGTACAGGAATGAAATTTGGATTGAAGCCTGTGAGTATATATTTTTGCAGCCCTTAACCGGTATGTTACCGGCGGAGATTGGCCTATAGTATAATGGTAGTACAACAGATTTTGGTTCTGTCTGTCTTGGTTCGAATCCAGGTAGGCCAACTTACCATTCTTCTCCTTCCAAAATAAAAGCAGGAAAATTTATTCCCTTCCATTGGCAATATTATAAGCTTATCCATAAGCCGCGATCGAACGCCGTTGAAATGTATTGAAACACATTAAACATTCATCCATTAGCCGATATCTTAAATTACGCTTCTTAACTCATCCTATACCACAGAGAAACGGAATTCGTAACAATGTCTGACATAATGAAGAGATGCAATAATAAAGAAAATAACATTCCTATTTCGATACCTGGAACTTACCCGATTCTATGACCTTACCGTTCCTGTCGCGAAGCTGAAAAATATACACTCCCCTGGTAAAATCAGAAAGATTGAGCTGGTTGGTGAGATTTACATTAACGATCTCCAGCACTTTTTTTCCCAAAAAATTATATATCACCAGGCTGTACGACCTGTCGTAGTTTTTCTGAAAATCGAAATTGATAAATGTAGTGGCGGGATTGGGATAAAATTTCAAAACTTTAACAGGAATATCTTCAACGGCATGGAGATATTTTTCCTGGCCGTAGCCGGAAAATTGTAATATCATTACCATTAAAAATGCCAGTGTAAAGCTTTTCACCCGATAAAATTAGGATTTAATTGCAAAACATAACGTGAAAATTGTCTGTTCAAGTATAGGAAAAAAATTGAAAAATGTGAAAATAGGGAAACAACATCTTTTTCGTTGTAGGCTTTGCGGGAAACAGGGAATGTGAGAATTCTGAAAATAAATTTCGTAAGTCGTTGAAACGAAATTTTTTATACTAATCTATTGGTGTAATTAATTATGGCATGTCATATAGTACAGGTGAATTTATTCACTATTTCATTTCTTTCCCGACGGGGTCTTCACTCTCCGGGAGTTGTGTGGAAGGGGAGACCCCGGCGATCATTCAGCGCAGGGGTCTCATGGCTATTCTGCAATCCTCTTGATGAAGACCCCCAGCGCGACTTAAGGTGAATTTATTCACTATTCACTTATTCACTTTTCACCTCTCACGATTCACAAAATGATACAGCAGTATCGTCAGAACCGCGGGCAGCGCAAAATGTCTTTGGTGCTGCCGTTGGTATTAAGAAAGCCCGTATAACCCAGCGAGATCTCAAACCCACCCCTCCCCTGGCTTGACGTACGCAGTTGGGATATGTTCATATCATAGCTGAATGCTATGGAAAAGGGATGGTAATCCAGCTTGACCACCGGTATAATAGCATCGTCCCATCTCAAATACCCTCCCATGTGTACAATATAATCCGGTTGTTCATAGTCTCCGAATTTTCTCGAATACATCGCCCCCCCTATCAACTCTTTGTAAGGCCCCTGCACACTCACATCCATGTTAATGGTAATATATGAAAAATCACCCATTGTAGTTCTTATCCCACCTGAAGCCACCCACTTAGGCAGGTGTTGCAGCCTTTGGTAAAAGGAATTGACAGGCCGGTTAAAATGATGATACGCCAGCCCCACAAAAAAATTATTCTCCTTCCTGTCGCCTATTGATGAGTTATAGCTCGCCCCTACCCCCGCATCAAAATAAGAATAGTTAGATGCGAAAAACTCCCCATCGGGTAGCGAGCCGTTATAACCAAAGCCGTCATACTGGTTATTGGTAGTTACTTTAGAACGGTCTAAGCTTCGTGAAACCAGCCCTCCTATGAAGCCAAGGGAAACATACCTGTTCTTATCCGCATTCATGGACTTATGATAATTCACCACGGGCAGCAAATGCGTGGTGTTAAGCGCCACCGAACCCGCTTTATCCCATAGTACCTGCAACCCTGCCGTCAAAAAATCATCCCCCTTTCCTATGGCAAACTTATATTCACCGTTAAGAGATCCTGTTTGATAAGGCATGGTTACACTTCCCCATTGGTTGCGATACACCAACTGCGCCCGCACATCGCCTTCAAATAGCCCGGCCAGGGCAGGGTTACGTATCAGGGGGGCTTCATAAAACTGCGAAAAGTGAAGGTCCTGTGCTTTTGCAACAACAGAAAACAATACAAAGATCATCACTATACCCAGCCCCTTGCACATTTCAAATTGTAGCCGGTTAGTGGAAGCCTGCCGTACGCGTCGTTTCCACCGCCCGCGCAAAGCAAAGCAATGAATAATCAAATCACATATATTTTCTTTAATCAACATCCCCTTATCTTATTAATGTTACATTTCCCTTCATGGGCACAACCTGTGCATTTTCGCAAACAAATTCTATCATATATACATATACATCAGGAGGAAGCGGCTGTCCGCCCATTTTTCCGTTCCAGCCCTTTGTAGGGTCATTAGCCGGGAAATTGCGCCTGTCAAAAACAAGCTGCCCCCACCGGTTGTATATTTTCATAGACTGTACGCTTGCCATTCCCCTGCCCCTTGGGTAAAACACGTCGTTCATGCCGTCGCCGTTGGGCGAAAAGGTATTGGGCACAAAATAATTCTCCTCCCTGCAAACCACCTCCACCAGCACATCCGCCTCGCTTGAGCAGGTATTGCTGTCTGTTACCTGCACATGATAGGTGGTGGTTAGCTTTGGCTTAGCCAGGGGTGTGGGGCAATCGGTGCAGCTCAATCCTTCCGGCGGCGTCCAGGTATACGTGCTGATGCCGCTGCTGTAACTCACCGGCATCACTGCTTGTCCGCCCACCGGTATTACTGTGTTTTGCACCGTAATGACAGGTAGGGGCGCTACCGTTAAAGGGTGTGTTGCCACATCCTTACAACCAAAATTGTTCGAAGCAGTAAGGGTAACATTATAATTCCCGGGGCCATTGTAGGTGACGATATTGTTCCTGTCGGCCGAAGTTCTGCCGTCGCCAAAGTTCCAGCTCCATAGTATAGCCGTATCGGGTGGCTGGGCAAGCGAGCCATTGAAAGCAATGGCACGGTTTATACAGCTAACAGCATCCCCGGCAATTACCGGGGCGGGTGTATGGTATACTCTTACCGTATCGGTAAACGTGCTTATACAACCGCTTTGCGTGTTAGAAGTAAGCGAAACAGGATATAAGCCGGCCTGGGAAAAAACATGAGCAGGAGGAGTTTTATCCGTCGATGTTTGTGTATCGCCAAAATCCCAGAGCTGCGACACAATAGGATCCCCGCTCCTGCTTATGGAGTAGTTGGTAGCGAAAATAGTACCCGAATCACAAAACTGCTTTTTATCAATATTGAACACCGGGATAGCACCATTTATAATGATGGAACGCATTGTTGATGGAGGAGATACCGTTACCCTGCAATCCTGCGAATCAACCAACAATATACTGGGGCGGTAAGTATTAGGATAGTCATAAAGATGGCTCAATATAGTTTGACCGGAGGAATCAACAGCACCATCCCCAAAATTAAACTGGTACCAGGTGCCGGGTGGTGTGGTGAAGTTAAAATCTACCGATAATTCATTACAGGCGAAAGAAGGAATGTTATAGTCAAATGTAGTATAAGCCACAGGGTCATACACATTCACCTGTCCTACTGCAGAATCTACACATCCGCCATAGCCTGTAACATAAAGCTTTACCACATAATTCCCATACACATCATAAAAATGCCTGGGCTCTGCCAGCGTGGAATTGGTACTGTCGCCAAAATCCCAGTAAAAGGATTCATAATTTTCCGACCTGTTAAAAAATTTCGCTTCCAGCAACTGGCATGTAGAGGACGTATCCTTTGCATCAAAAGCCGCTACGGGCTTTCTTACATCTATATAATCCGTTCTTGTTAAAGAATCACTGCAGCCCTCGCTGTCGGTTACCACTAATTTTACGGTATATTTTCCAGCGTCATATATATTAGACGGGTTCTGTACTGTTGATGTTTTCCCATCGCCAAAATCCCAGGTATAAGTAAGTCCTGCACCCCGGGAAGAATCGGTAAAAGCTAATGGCATACCCGGGCAGAACAGGGTTTGTGCTGCACCGAAATAAGCTTTGGGAGCCGACACCTTTACAGGATCTGCAAGGGTAAAGGCATCTACACAACCATCCGCATCTTTTACGGTAAGCTTAACCGTATACGTTCCTGTATCGGCATACTGGTGTGTAAACGGCGGTCCTGAAAAAGTTTGTGTTATATCATCACCAAAATCCCACACCCATTCCGCAATGGATGAAGTGGAAGTGGATTCATCGGTAAAACTAACCGCATCGGTTCCGCAGCTTGTTGCGGCCGACGACGTAAATTGTGCTATAGCGCCTTTCACCTGCAACGTTTTGGTTTCCGTTGCCGAGCACCCGTTCTTATCGGTTACCGTTAATTCCATCAGTCGGTCGCCTGCCGACCGGAAAACCGTATCAAAGGATGGCAGATCACTGACCGCAGCCCCCTCAACCACCCACGAATAGGAAGCAATCCTGGATGTATCCTCCACGGGATTGAACACAAGCTGCGTATTTTTACACAGGGCAGCAGACGGCAGCGTAAAGTCGGCATTAACGGAAAAAAGATCTATCCGGCGCACATATACTGCAGTACAGGAGCCATTGGTAACCGTAAGCTGTACATTATATTGCCCCGAGGCCGGGAAGCTGTGCTCCGGGGGATTTTGGTCTGTAGAAGTTTGCCCATCCCCAAAATCCCACAAATAGGAAATGTTACCTAAACCGGGATCTACTATGGAACTGTCGGTGAATTTCACCAGCAGCGTGTTGGAACAGTTAACTTCAAAGCCAAAATCGGCCACCGGCGGATCTTTATGGAAGAGGTTGGTCTTGGTTACCGGGGAGCCGGGACAACCGTTATGCAGCGGAGTCAGTGTTATAGCAAAAGTCCCCGTATCCCGGTACAAATGAACGGGATTCTGCTCCATGGAGGACTCACCGTCATTAAAATCCCATAACCATTCATTGGCCCCGTTAGCTGTACCATAAAATCTTACACTATCCGACACGCAGTTGCCTGTGGGATCAACCGTAAAATCTGCACCCGACGGGGGTGTTCCTACTTTTACCGTATGCGGAGCTGTAGCTACACAGCCGTCAGCCGTGGTAACGGTAACCTTCATAGGAAATACGCCTGTACTGGTATACGTATGTGTTGGGTTTTCCAAAGGAGATGTGTTTCCGTCGCCGAAATCCCACAGGTAGGAAGCGATAGCATCCACCGTACGGATCTCTGTTGCAGGATGAATCGTAAGAACGTTTACACAGCCCTCATCCATATCGGTAGTGATTTTAACCGTGGTGGGAATCACGCGCACAAAGCGGGGCTTGGTAATGGTATTGCCGCAACCGTTGGCAGTGGCTACGGTAAGCTTCACATCATACGACGCGGCAATAGTATAGCTATGTACAGGGTTTTGCTCTGTGGAAGTTTGTCCGTCGCCAAATTCCCACAGCCAGCTCACCGCCCCCGGGGTATTGTTCTGAAAATGCACCTCAAGCGGGATACCGCAGCCGATGTTATTGGTGGCAGTGAAATCCACGGGTGCCTTGGGAGTGATCTTGACGGCTTTACTCACCGTATCGCTGCAATGTCCATAGTTGCTGACCAGATTTACCGTATAGGTACCGGCCGCCGCATAGGTTTTTACCGGGTTAGCTTCTGCAGACTGTGTGCCATCGCCAAAATCCCATAGTAAAGACCCTGCGCCGGGAGCGGAAATATTCTGGAAATTGACAGGTTCCACCAAACAACTGCTGTCGGGACTATTGAAGCCGGCTGCATAGGTAGTAACCGTAACTGTTTTTTGAACCGTATCCTTACAACCGTAATTGCTTTGTGTGATAAGTTGAACAGTATAATCGCCATCCGTAGCATAGTTTACTATAGGATTAGCAGAATCTGCCGTACTGCCGTTCCCAAAATCCCATGCATAAGCGAGCTGCCCCGGACCGCTCGACTCATTGGTAAACGCCACTCCAAAAGGAGGTTTACATTCAGCAGGCGACGTATTTATAAAGTCTGCCGCGATACCTGCCACCATGCGTATATACCTTCCCCGGCTTACACGGCGGCTACAGCCATTGCTGCTGGTTGCCGTAAGAGCCACGTTATAATATCCCGTTTCAGTATAGGTATGCTGGGGGTTTTGCTGGTTGGATGTTGCCCCGTCGCCAAAATCCCACAACCACTCGCTGATCGTTCCCACCGTAGTGGATGCAGTGCCTGTAAACTGAACAGATGCGGGTAAGCAGGCGGTAGTAATATCAGCCTGTAAGGAGACAGAAGGAGACGGGTATACTGTGATGTATTCGGTTTTGGTTACGGCATTTGCACCACTCTGGTTACGCACCACCAGGGTTACCGTGTAGGTGCCCGGTTGCGAATAAGTGACAACAGGATTTTGGACGTTAGACAGCTGGTTATTGCCCAGATCCCAGTCCCAATACTTGGGATCGCCCGTAGACAGGTCCTTAAAACTAACGCGCAACGGCGCACAACCCGACAAGGCAGACCCCGAAAAATCCGCCACCGGCGTTTGAGCGTTTACAGCCTGAATAAACAGCATTACAAATACAGTATTCAATATTCCTTTCTTCAAGCCGTAATAATTTTATAAGGAGCCAGATTAAATCATGAATACAGCAGGTTTACCCGCCTGCCAATCCGGCCAAAACTATTATATTTTCCCTATAGTTCCGACAGGATGAGCCAACATTTAAGAGGTTGGGATCAAAGGATCACGTACAATAGCAAATGTACGCTGGATTATAAGGATAAGTTGGGTTCAATACGCTCCTTCTACTCTTTTTTTACCAGCTTAAGGTATGCCGAACGCCCGGTACTGAAAGGCTGTGCTTCAACGAGTTTTGTTGTATTATTTACAATCTTCCAGGTATCGTTAAGCCTTAGCAGGGGCTCTCCCGCTCCCGGGAAATTTGAGAATATGGTCAGGTCATTTACATTACCCTCCCAGGTACCCGTTACCTGCTCTGCCGTTGCCGCTTTTATGGCATATACCTTCCCATTTTCCCTGAACTGAAATTCATAGTCCCTGAAACTGGCGGTGATGTCTTCATTATTATCCTTAAACACCTGCACGATCCACAGCCCGTTTGTCATTGCATCAATAATAAATTTCCTGGCAATGTCCTCCTTTATCTTTTTGCACTGTATACCACCCAGTGAAAAGGCAAGCAAAAACAACAATCCATAACCAATACGGGATCTTTTCATGAAAACTCCTGCTTAATCAATCAAAGTGATAAACGGCTTTATATTTGGCAGTAAGATACTGCATAAAATATTGTTGTTGTAACGGGGCTCCCGTTATTTTATTGCACAGTTCACTGCTGGTATACGCTCTTCCGTATTGATATACATGCGTTTGTAACCATTCATGAACAAACGAATGGTCTCCCCCGGCAATCTGGTCCGGCAAACCGGGATTTTGCCTGCACATACACTCAAAAAACTGTGCCGCATAAAGGCTCCCCAGGCTATATGTTGGAAAATATCCGAAGCTTCCATGGCTCCAGTGTATATCCTGCAGGCAGCCATTTTTATCATCGGGCACCTTAACCCCAAGCAACTGCCGGTATGATTCGTTCCAGAAAGACGGAATATCTCTTGCCTCCATGCTTCCTTCTATCAGCTTCTTTTCCAGTGTATAGCGGATCATTACATGAAAATGATAGGTCAGCTCATCCGCTTCCGTACGGATCAGCGAAGGCCTTACTTTATTTACAGCGGCAAACAACTGTTGCGGACCGACCTGGTTCAACTGAGGAAAGTATTGCCTGATCAGCGGAATATGATATGCTATGAACAACCTGTCCCTTCCGATACAGTTTTCCCAGAGCCGGCTTTGCGATTCATGTATGCCCAAAGAGCAGTATTCACCGAGTGGCAATCCATATTGTGCCGCAGGTAATCCCTGTTCATACAGGGCGTGTCCACCCTCATGCAGGCAGCTCCAGGTCATGGAAGTAAAATCGTTCTCGTCAATGCGGGTAGTCACACGCACATCGCCTGCATTGAAGCTGGTAGTAAAAGGATGTTCGGAAATATCCTGCCGGCCTGCTTCAAAATCATACCCTATCTGCTTCAGCATATCAAGCCCAAAACGCCATTGCGCGTCTTTATCGAAATGCTGGTGTAAAAAGTCATCATCGGGCTGGGGTTGCTGCATAACCGTTGAAAGCAACCCTTTTAACGGCGGCTGCAACTCCTCAAACAACGTATCCAGCCAGGCTACCGTTGCACCTTTTTCAAACTCATTCAACAACGCATCATAAGGATGCTGCCCAAATCCAAGCACCTGCGTTTCCTCTCTTTTAAGGCGGATAAGCTCATCAAGATTTTTTTCAAAAACCGAAAAATCATTTTGTTTCCTCGCTTCTATCCATGCATGGTAGCTCCTGCTGGTGGCTTCAGACAATTTACGCACAAATTCGGGTGTATATTTTTTATTCTTGATATAATCTTCCAGCGTTAACGCCACATTACGCTGCTCTACGCCGGTAAGACCCTCTGCCGCAGACAGTTCTTCCAGCAATACGCCTAAGTTTTCATCGGCAAAAAGCTGGTGTGCTATTTCGCTGAGCGTAGCCATCTGCTGTCCGCGGATTTCGGCACCTTTGGGAGGCAGATAAGTTTCCTGGTCCCATTGCAAAACTGCGAGTGCATTTTTCACATCGGCTATTTTACGCATTTGAGCGGTATACTGCTCATATAGTTGTTGAGATGTCATAGCGTTTAAAAAAATTTTTGTTTCACGCAAAGCCCGCAGCGGAGCAGAGACGCAACGGAATACGGCTGTTATTTCCACATTATCACACTTTCACATTCTCACATTTACCCGCGGTCTGACGCTCCTTCGTCGCGTGCCGACCCCCACATTTTCAAATTACTACACTTTCAAATTTTCAAATTCCCCTGTTTCACGCAAAGCCCGCAGCGAAGCAAAGGCGCAACGCAAAGCGGCTATTATTTTCACATTCTCATACTTTCACATTCTCACATTTATCCACAGTCTGACGCTCTTTCATCGCGTACCGACCGCTACATTTTCAAATTTTCACATTTTCAAATTTTCAAATTCACCTTGTTTCACGCAGAGCCCGCAGCGGAGCAGAGACGCAACGGAATACGGCTGTTATTTCCACATTATCACACTTTCACATTCTCACATTTACCCGCGGTCTGACGCTCCTTCCGTCGCGTGCCGACCGCCACATTTTCAAATTTTCAAATTACCACATTTTCAAATTATCTATCTCACCACAAAGGTTTCCCATCCGTCGTATTTCCCGGAATAACGCAAGGCCAGTTCCCACAGGTATAAGCTTACTTTATCAATGCTGTTGTCATCCACCTTATCTACTCTTGAAATATGCAAACTGTAAGGACGGTCTTTTATTCCTATCTCCCTGCCTGCATTTTCCACTACAAAACCGCTGTCCTGCACCACTCTCGCAAAGCTTTTCCTGCCGGCTTCCGATTTAAAAAAAAGAAAATGATCTACCTGCCTGGGTGCCGTCAACTGATCACCCTTGGCCCGCAGGGCATCTGTCATTTTCCTGTTGTGTATACGTTCCATTTCTCTGGGCGTGGGATATAATACATTGAAATAATTGCTGAGCTCAGCATCACCATTGGCCAGAACAGACCATACATAGGAAGGAAAAGATCGCAGTGCGGTGGTTACATGCTGCATATAATTTGAAGTATCATTGCTATAAAAATAAAAATCCCTTTTCCCATTCTGGGTATAACGGCCCGTATATTGCGCGTTTAATGCATCGCTTAACGCGTTGACCAGGCTGTTTTCGATACTGTCCAGTGTTTTTATTTCGCTTTTTTGGGGCATGCCATCGGGCTGCACATGCTGCATATTCAGCCGCACAATGATCACATTCCTTTTTTCCCTGGCTTCAGGAGCATTCCCGAAATCGAGGTCTACCACCACCGACACCGGCCTGTTATTGATATGCATCACATAGGCGTCCCAATTACCCCTGTACTGCTGGGCATACATTTTCGCCAAAGTGGCGCAAGCCATCAGGAGAAGAACGATTTTTTTCATGATCCGGCGCGGTGAATACGCTAAAAATAATTTGCCAGCAAAGTAATGGCTATTTTTATATTACTATTTGAAGAGTTATGAAAATTAAAGACATCATTAACGTTTTGGAAAATGCTGCCCCCCCTGTGCTGCAGGAGCATTATGACAACGCAGGCTTACTGACCGGCAATGAACAGCAGGAGTGTACGGGCATAATTTGTTCGTTAGATGTAACAGAAGCGGTGATTGATGAGGCGATCAGCCATCGGTGCAACCTGGTAGTAGCGCACCATCCTGTTATATTCAAAGGACTGAAGCGCATTACAGGCAGGAATTATGTAGAACGGGTGGTCATTAAAGCCATCAGGCATGATATTGCCGTATATGCGATCCATACTAACCTCGACAATATTATGACCGGTGTAAACGGCAGGATGGCCGACCGGCTGGGGCTCATCAACCGACAGGTACTGCTGCCAAAAGCATCCCTCCTGAAAAAGCTCTATACTTTTGTACCCGTTGAACACGCCGAAACACTGCGAACCGCTTTATTTGATGCAGGGGCAGGTCATATCGGCAATTACAGCCAATGCAGCTTCAACAGCGAAGGTACCGGCACTTTTAAGGGAGAAGAAGGTACACAACCCTTTACGGGCACAACAGGCGAGCTTCATTTTGAGAAAGAGATAAAAGTAGAAGTCATATTCCCTGCCTGGCTGCAACAAAAGCTGATACAGGCGCTTAAAGCCGCTCATCCATATGAAGAGGTTGCCTATGATGTGGTACAACTTGATAACACACACAACTATACAGGGTCGGGGCTTACCGGATCGCTGGCAAAACCCATGAGTGAGAAAGATTTCCTGGCACTTTTAAAAGAAAGCTTCCGGACGGGGGTAATACGGCACACCAGGCTTACCGGAAACCCCATTCAAAAAGTAGGACTGTGTGGAGGGGCAGGCAGCTTTTTGATACCCAATGCATTACGCGAAAAAACAGATATTTTTATATGCGCAGATATCAAATACCATGAATTCTTTGACGCCGACGGCAGGATGGTAATAGCGGATATCGGGCATTTTGAGAGTGAGCAGTTTACCATTGACCTTCTCCGTGATATTTTGCTGGAAAATTTCCCTACCTTTGCCGTCCTAAAAACGGCGGTAAATACCAACCCGGTATTTTATTACGCTTAATTCATAAATCGTATAGAATCATATGGCCAACGTAAAAGAATTTTCCGTAGAAGAAAAACTTGCCTCCCTTGTGTCTTTGCAAAAAGCAGATTCCAAATTAGACGAGATCAAAATACTGAAAGGGGAGCTTCCCATGGAAGTACACGACCTGGAAGATGAAATACATGGCCTGCATGCGAGACAAACCCGTATAGAGGAAGAGATCAACGGCATCCAGGAATTCATTGAACAAAAGAAGAATGTCATTAAAGATGCACAGGCGCTGGTAAAAAAATATGAAAAGCAGAGTGAGAATGTAAAGAACAACCGCGAATTCGAGGCTATTAACAAGGAAATGGAATTACAAAGCCTGGAGATAAAACTGGCTGAAAAACATATTAAAGACGCCAACGAAGAAATTGGTGAAAAAGCCCGCCTGCTGGAAACTGCCAAAAAAGCCGTAACTGCCAAAGAAAGCGTTTTAAAGCATAAAAAGGGAGAACTGGAGAAAATAATAGGTGACACCGAAAAAGAAGAAAAAGAATTTCATAAAATAGCTGCCGAAGCACGTGAAAAAGTAGAATCCCGCCTGCTGGCCTCATACGAACGGATCCGCACCAGCTATCGCAACGGGCTGGCCATCGTGCCTGTACAAAGAGACGCCTGCGGAGGCTGCTTCAACGCTATTCCCCCTCAAAGGCAAAGTGAGATACGCCAGCACAAAAAGATCATCGTATGCGAAAACTGCGGCCGCATCCTCATTGATGAAGAGCTTTATCATAGCACTGAAGTGCAGTAAAACAGGAAGCTCATTCTGAGTTTATAGCCGTTACAAGTTACAGGGAGTATGTATCTGCCTTACACCCTATTCCTTACACCTTATACCTTACACCTTATACCTTTGTTGCTGGTTTCAGGTTACAGGGGAAATCTCCCTACTTCTGAGCTGACTACCTTTAGCTCATTGCTGACCGCTGAAAGCTCATAGCTCAACACCTCACTTTAACCCCAGCACATCCACTCCCTGTTCAAAAACAATATCCACCGGTATACCTTTTGCCTGTAATGCATCCAAATCGGCCTGCAAACCGGGTTTAATAATGCCCTTTTCTTTTTGCAAAGCTTCCACCCCTTTCTTGTCGCCATTGCCCTGCAGGGTAAGGATAAGCCGGCTGAGCTCATTTATTGCAGTGTGGAATTTTTCATAGTTTACTTTATACCGCCCTTCTGCTGTTTTTTCAAAAGCGCCGTTTTCACGAAAGAAATTAAAACTCAACATATTGGCTTTTCCATGGGCGCTGGCAGCTCCAAACCGCACCGAACGGAGTATCCCCGCCATATAAGTGGTATACGAAGCTTCCAGGTTCCCTTCCAGTTCCCCCTTCTCTAACAGTTGCGTTACCATGTATAAACCCAGTATATCCGCCTTCGCCTCTTCCAGCCAGGAATTTTGTTCCTGTAAAGCCGCCCTTACCGTTCCTTTGCCATTCACGGTTTCTTTAATACCCAAACCATGCGCCACTTCATGGAACATCACATTGGCAAAAAAAGCATCAAAGGTTATTTTAGAAAGCTGGGCTGTATCCATGAGCTCGCCGGCAATAGGCATCAGTATCTTATCAAACTTGGCCCGCATGGCATTTTTGAGCTGTGAACGGCGGGTACCTTTAGACTTTTGTATCCCTTCATCATTCGGAAGGTTCACCGCAATGGTTTTGGAGCCTGCATTACAATCGCCGGCATAATAAATGATATCGTAGGCGTTGAGCTCCGAATCGGTGCCCGGCTTTTCGGATTTGTATTTTTTATCAACCGGCAGGCTTTCCTGCAATGCAGGAAGCATGGCTACATATTTTTCCAGCCGCCTGCTCCAGGCTTTATCCTTCACCAACAGGTAAGCTTCGAAAGAAGTTTTGTAATTGAACAGCTTGTCTTCATAATTTTCAATAGGCCCCACTATAAAATCAATGTTATTGGTTTTCATATCCAGCCAGGCCATATCGCTCGCCTTATACTCGCTTGTAGTAAGCGCTTCGGCACGGAGTTGCAGGTATTTTTTAAGCCCTGCATCTTCTGCAAGTTCCGATGCCTGCCTTAGCAGTGATGCCGCTTTTTCAAGCTGTAGCTTATATACTTCGTGGTAAGGAACAGCATACAGGTTACCGGCAACACCTCTCTTTATTACCGTGTATAAGCCTTCTTTATCCTTTACATCAGCTTTTTCAAACTCTTCTTTGGTTATATCCTTCGGATAAAAATTAGCTCCGGGCGGCTTTATACCTGCTCCGGCGATAAACGGGGTGTCGTTATTCAGTCTGTCCCACGGGCCATAATTGACAGCTATAAATTGCCTGGCTGCTTCATCCTGCGTAGCTGCCAGCAAACTGTCTTTATTCCCGTAAGCCTGAAGCCAGAACAGGTTATCCATAATCCCCGCCACTTCAATAAGCAGGGGAAGCATTTCTTTTTCCTTTGCAGTAAGCGGATTTAAATCGGTTGTTAATTTCACCTTTTCATAAGATGCCAGCCTCTGCTGTATATAATTCATTGAGGTATTTTGGTGTGACCCGTTCGTTGCAGTTGCACTATTATTGCCATTGCAGCATATTAGCATACCTGTTGTAATGCTCAACGCGAGAAGGACGTATTGTTTCATAGTGATCTTATTTGAGAAGATAAATGTAGCGATTAAGGCATACAAAGCACCAAATTACAAATAACAAGAACCAAACCTGTCTGCCGTGGCAGATAAAACCTGCCTGCCGGTAAGCAGGTTCGAAGCCCGAACTCCGAACGTTCGGAGCTAAATCCGAAGAAATCCTGAAGAAATGAAATGGCATTCTCCTTTGCGCCGCTGCTTCGTGGCGAACGCTGCGTGAAACAATTCGGAATAAAGCACCAAGAACCCAATAACAAAAACCCAATAAATATCAAACCTCAAATCAAAAATCAACCAATCAAAAATCCGAAATCCGAAGAGGCTATCGGCATCAATCTCAAATCTCAAATCTTAAATATCAAATCTTACCTACATTTGCACAAACTACTATTATGGCAGATCAGCAGCCCAATCAGCTCAATATAGAAATTTCTGAAGAGATCGCGGAAGGCGTGTATGCCAATCTTGCTATTATTACGCATAGCCACGCCGAGTTCGTAGTAGACTTCGTGAATGTAATGCCGGGCACTCCCAAAAGCAAAGTAAAATCAAGGATCATTCTTACACCACAGCATGCCAAACGTTTTATGAAGGCGCTGGTAGATAACGTGAAGCGTTTTGAAGCCGCCAACGGGCCCATACAGGATATTGAAGAAATACAAATCCCCATGAATTTCGGAGGACCTACAGCTCAGGCTTAAGAGAAAATGGGGAGTTTATAGTAGATGATGAACGGTCTATTGTTTGTCGGGGTGAGACGAGAGAAGTGAGAGGTGAAAAGTGAATGGTGAAATGCCAGACGCTGTAAAAACAAGCAATCAATCACTAATCCATCTATACCAGATTCCTATATACCTCAAGCGCTTTTTCCAGGCAATCCATTGCTTTATGAATAGCGTTCACATTCAACACATATGCAAACCTCACTTCCTGTTTGCCCAGCCCGGGGGTTCCGTAAAACCCGGTTGCCGGCGCCATCATTACTGTTTGTCCTTCATAGGAAAAGGATTCCAATATCCATTGACAAAACCTGTCGGAATCATCAATAGGAAGCTGCGCCATGGCATAAAAAGCACCTCCGGGATTGGGACAAAAAACGCCCGGCATATCATTAAGGCGGCTCACCAGCGCATCTCTTCTTAACTGGTATTCGGCCCTGGTGGCGTTAAAATAATCGTGCGGCAGATCCAATGCAGCTTCACCCGCAATTTGTCCGAAAGAAGGGGGGCTGAGCCTGGCCTGTGCGAATTTCAACACCGTTTCCAGCACCTGCTTATTTTTGGTAATTAAAGCACCGATCCGTGCGCCGCATGAACTATAACGCTTTGAGATCGTATCCAGCAATATGGCGTTATCATCCACACCCTTCAATTGCATAGCGCTGAAATGGGTACCGGTATAACAAAATTCCCGGTATGCTTCATCAGCAAAAAGATACAACCCATGCTTTTGCACTAAAATTTTAAGCTTTTCCAGCTCTTCCCTGCTATACAGGTACCCGGTAGGGTTATTAGGATTGCAAATAAGGATCGCTCTTGTTCTGTCAGTTATTTTTTCTTCCAGGTCAGTAATGGATGGAAGGGCAAAGCTATCCTTGATATAAGAAGTTACAGGTACCACTTTTACACCCGCAGCAACAGCAAATCCATTATAATTGGCATAAAAGGGTTCAGGAATGATCACTTCATCACCCGCATCAAGACAGCTCATCATGGCAAATAAAATAGCTTCCGACCCGCCTGCGGTGATGAGAATATGTGTATAATCAATGTCTGTACCGGTAGCTTTGTAATAGTTGACCAGCTTACGGCGGTAACTTTCATTACCGGCGCTGTGACTATATTCCAGTATTTTAAAATCGGAATGCCGAACCGCGTCAAGCATAGGCTGGGGCGTTTCAATATCGGGCTGGCCAATATTCAGATGATACACTGTAATACCTCTTTGCTTGGCGGCTTCTGCATAAGGAACCAGTTTCCGGATGGGCGATGCCGGCATCAACTGCCCACGGGGGCTGATGGATAACATATGGCAAAGATAGAGAACACATGAGAGCTAATAAAAATAAGAAATGGCTTTTTTCAGCCGGTTGCACATTAAGATCAATATCCGGCTGATTTCACTTTTGCCTTTTCAATTTTCACCTCTACCTTTGCGCCATGCAAATATTAGATGGCAGGCTGGTAGCACAGTCCGTAAAAGATAGCTTAAAACTAAAAGTAGACGCCCTCAGAGAAAAAGGCAAGAAAACACCACACCTTGCAGCCGTTTTGGTAGGTAATAACGGCGCCAGTGAAACCTATGTGGCTTCAAAAGTAAAAACCTGTGGGGAAATAGGATATCAATCTACCCTTATTCGCTTTAACGCAGATGTTGAAGAACAGGTTCTGCTTCAAAAAATACAGGAACTGAACGCAGATGACAATATTGATGGAATACTGGTTCAGTTACCGCTGCCCGGGCAAATTGCCGAAGAAAAAGTGATCAACACTATTGCCGCGGAAAAGGATGTGGATGGTTTTCACCCCGCCAATATAGGCA
>CAZREP010000040.1:0-7549 GCA_964599035.1 uncultured Terrimonas sp.
GCTCCTTCCGCAAAAGGAACAATGTAAAATTGATTTAGCCATTGTAATACAATAATAAGTTTAATGTTCAACTGTTGGGTGGCTAACAAGGATACGGGAGCGGTTCTACCTTACTAAGGCAAAAAGGATAAGGATAAGCTGCAAAAATCCGAAACTTTTTTGTAAAATCAAGTACTCTAATGCCTACATATGTCAATTTTCGCTGTATGAAAAAGCCGCTCCATCAAGGGGCGGCCCTGTCAACCGGTTCATGGCAAGCCGGTTAAAGCTTGTCGATGATCTTATCAACAATGCCGTATTCCACGGATTCCTTAGCCCCCATCCAGTGATCTCTGTCAAAGTCGGCCATAATCTTTTCTATGGGCTGGCCGCAATTATCTGCAAGTATCTTGGCGCTCTCTTCCTTCACTTTGCGTATCTGCTCTGCCATTATTTCCAGGTCGGCGGAGGTTCCCTGTCCGCCACCACTGGGCTGATGGATCATCACTTCCCCGTGAGGGAAAATGTATCGCTTCCCCTTTTTACCCCCGCTCAACAGCAGAGAGCCCATGGAAGCCGCCATACCCATGCACACGGTGGCTACCGGCGATTTTATCATCTGCATAATGTCATATACCACCATACCACTGGTAACAATACCCCCCGGGCTGTTGATATAAAAAGTGATCTCTTTTCCCTGGTCAATAGCATCTAAGTAAAGCAGGCGTGAAGCAATGTCTTTCGCACTCTTATCATCTACTGCACCCCACAAAAATATCTTGCGTTGCTCAATGAATTTCTTGTCGAACTGCCAGCCACTCAGCATCTTCTCCATTGAAGGCATCTCGGGTGGAGCTTCAGGATTGTCTTCATCGTCTGAAATAAAAGGTTTCCTGTTGTGTATATACATATCCAGATATTATTTATATGATTTTTAGTTTAAGCAGAAGAGAGGAAGAATTACTGTAAAGGCTGTCTGAAATAAGATCATTTCTCCTTTTGCTTCTTGGGGTTGATGAGCAATACCTCATCTACCAAGCCATATGCTTTCGCTTCAAGCGCGGTCATCCAGAAATCACGGTCAAAATCTTTTGCTATTTTTGCTATATCCTGACCGCTGTGGTAGGCCACTACCTCGTATAATTCCTGCTTTATTTTCTTTACTTCATTTACCGTGATCAGCACATCGCTTGCCTGGCCGGCTGCGCCCGAGCTGGGCTGGTGCATCATAATGCGGGAATGCTTTAATGCAGTGCGCTTCCCTTTGGCGCCGGCGCACATCAGTACAGCCCCCATGCTTGCCGCCATTCCGGTGCAGATGGTAGAAATATCGGGGGAAATGTATTGCATCGTATCATAAACCCCCATGCCCGCATACACCGAACCGCCAGGGCTGTTCACATACATTTGTATATCCCTCGTACGGTCTGTGCTTTCCAGAAACAACAACTGGGCAGTAACAATATTCCCTACTTCTTCCGAAATGGGATAACCCAGGAAAATGATGCGATCCATCATTAAACGGCTATAAACATCCATTACGGCAATATTCATGGGCCGCTCTTCAATAATATTAGGCGTAAGATTGGTAACGGAATGCCTGGTAAAATCATTGAGAGTGTTACTGGAGATCCCCCTGTGTTTTACCGCGTACTTTTCAAATTCTTTTCCAATGTTCATAATATCAGCGATTTCTTAATTTATAAACGGCAATTTATGCCATTTATAAACCCAAATATCATGCGAGAGAAAAAAACGGACAAAATGCCATGCTAGTGGGAAAGCCCGAAGGAGAGAAAACCGAAATCCGAAGAATGCTGTCGGCAATCGGCTATGAGCTGTGCAAGGTAAAGCACCAAATAACAAATCACAGGAAGCAAAGAAGTTACAAAACCTGAAACGGATACAATTTCAAATCTCAAATCCCCAATTTCAAATTTAATGGTGATGATGCTGGTGTGCCTCCTGGAGCTTCCTGAACTCATCCAGGCTGATAGGCTGCTCTGCAGGAGTGACTTTAGCTTCTATTTGCTCAAATACTTTTTCGCTGATGAGCTTCCTGTAGGTACCTTCTACCTGCTGCCGGTCTTTCGTCAGCCGGTCAACATATGAGTCAATCCACGACAGGTCGCCCTGTATGCCCGATGAGCCAAAATACCCCAGCACTTCCCGGGTAATCTGGTCGCGTATTTCATCCGGCGATACTTCGAGCTTATTCTCGTTAATGATCTTATCGCTTATAAGCGTCCATTTCAACTGGTTTTTGAACGAAGGAAACTCTTCTTCCACCTGTTCGGAGGATTTAGCCTCCTCTCCGCCTTTCTCCATCCATTTTTTCAGGAAGCTTTCGGGAAACTCGATCGTGGTATGATCCAACAAGACATGGTAGAGCTCGTGATGAAAATGATTCCGGCTCTGGTTGTCAAAGACCTTCTCTATCTCTGCCTTGACTTCGTTGCGGAAATCCTCTTCCGTTTTGATTGCCTTGCCCGGATACACTTCTTCATAGAAATCCTCACCGGATTCTCTTTTCTCCACAAGCCCTATCTTAGTAATGGTTACTTTGAAAAACTTTTCCAGGTTGCCGGGATTGTCTTTATCCATGCCCAGATCGCTTACCAGCCATTCTCTTTCCTTATCTTCAAAAGCAGCTTTTAACTGCAGCACAACGCTGTCGTCTTTCTTTTTCCCCTTAAGCTGCTCTTTAAAGGAAGGGCTGAAATATTTCAACAGGAGTGAGTTATCTTTGGAAATACCGTTTTCAACCACATTGCCATCGGCATCGCATTCCTCAAATTTTACATTCAATACATCCTCGTCTGTAGTAATGGTTTCGGGTTCTGTCATTTTACCATGCCTTACCTTCAGCCTTTCCACTTCTTCATCAATCATGCTGTCCGGCACTTCAATCTTATAACGGGTAAGGGGTATCTGGTTCAGGTCGGGCAGCTCAAAAGAAGGTTTTAATCCTATTTCAAAATGAAAAGAGTACTCAGAAGGATTATTCATGTCCAGATTACCTGCATCATTGTCTGCCCCGGCCAGCGGCTGAGCAAAAATGTCGAGCTTTTCCTTATCCAGATAATCCACGAGTCCTTTTTCTATACTCCTCAATACTTCTTCAGTATATACCGCCGGACCGTGCATTTTTTTGATAACACCTGCCGGTACCATTCCTTTCCGGAAGCCGGGTATATTGGCAGACTTAGCATACTGCTTCAATGCTTTCTCAAAAGTCGGCAGGTAATCCTCTCTACCTACAGTAACCGTTATTTTATCATTAAGCGGTCCGATATTTTCCCTGGTAACCGTTGCCATATGTGTAATGTTAAAAAGATCAGATTTTTTCTAAAACTTCCCTATTAGGGTCTAAAAAAGGAGTGCAAAGGTAGGGGTTTTATCGCAATTTCTTTAGTCTCCTTTCCTTCATTCTGCACATATTGATAAGGATTTCACGCAGCGAACGCAAAGGTGCAGCGAACGGAAAGAAAACAATAACAAGTACTTCACCATTGCGCCGCCGCATCGCCGCTATCGCTGCGAGAAAAGCTTGAATCTTTGCCAGGATACCGGTAGCCTTCGGGAAGCTATCTCTTAAATGAGCGTATAAAACCGTGCGGGTGGAGGGACTCGAACCCCCATGCCTCGCGGCGCCAGATCCTAAGTCTGGTACGTCTGCCAATTTCGCCACACCCGCCTGTTTCCCCCTTCCGGTAAAGCACCTTTCATTTTTGGGGGACGGCAAAGGTAGTAGATTTTACTTAAATTTGGGTTTATATGGAGACGGATGTTAAAGCGCCAAAATACAATTTGAGCGAGGAAGAGGAAAAAAAGGAAATTGTCCGCCAGTACAGGGCATTATTACGTTGTCTTAAGCCCAAATTAAAGCCGGGGCACAGGGAATTATTAAGACTGGCTTTTGAGATGGCCGCCGATGCCCATAAAACCATGCGTCGGAAAAGCGGCGAGCCCTACATTCTGCACCCTATTGCCGTGGCGCGGATATGCGTGGAAGAGATAGGGCTGGGCGTTCGTTCAACCATTTGCGCCCTGCTGCACGATACGGTTGAAGACACCGACCTTACCCTGGAAGATATTGAAAGAGTTTTTGGTGGTGAAATTGCACGCATTATTGACGGGCTTACCAAGATCGCCAATGTAATGGATACCAATACCTCCCAGCAGGCGGAAAACTTTAAAAAGATACTGGTTACCCTTACCGACGACCCCCGCGTTATCCTTATCAAGCTGGCCGATCGCCTGCATAACATGCGCACTTTAGACAGCATGAAGCGGGAAAAGCAACTGAAGATATCGAGCGAAACAGTATACGTATATGCCCCGCTGGCGCACCGGATGGGCTTATATACCATAAAAACGGAGATGGAAGATCTTGCCATGAAATACCTGGAGCCGGATATTTACAGGGAGATCGCACGAAAACTTGCGGAAACACGCAGAGAACGCACCCGTTATATCAACGAGTTCATAAAACCCATTAAGGAAGGCCTGGAAAAAGCCGGACTTAAAGTGGAAGTGTACGGCAGACCCAAATCCATCCATTCGATCTGGAACAAGATGAAGAAAAAGGGCGTGGCTTTTGAAGAGGTGTATGATCTTTTTGCCATTCGTGTTATACTCGAAACACCGCATGAGCGGGAAAAGGAAGACTGCTGGAAAGCCTATTCCCTGATAACGGACATGTATACCCCGTCGCCCGAAAGGCTGCGCGACTGGCTGAGCAATCCCAAGGCGAATGGTTACGAAGCCCTCCACACCACGGTAATGGGATCGCAGGGGAAATGGGTGGAAGTGCAGATCAGGACAAAGCGCATGAATGAGATCGCAGAGAAAGGCCTCGCGGCACACTGGAAATACAAAGAGGGCACAAACGATGAAAGCCGCTTTGATAAATGGTTCACCCAAATACGCGAGGCGTTGGCACAGGACGTGAGCTCTATAGATTTTCTCCAGGATTTTAAAACCTCCTTCCTGGCAGAGGAGATCTATGTATATACGCCAAAGGGTGATGTAAAAATGCTGCCGGTAGGGGCTACGGCACTGGATTTCGCTTTTTCGGTGCATAGCGTGGTAGGCTCAAAATGTATAGGCGCCAAAGTAAACCATAAGCTCGTTCCCATCAGCCATAAGCTCCGCAGCGGCGACCAGATAGAGATCATTACCAGCAACAAGCAAAAACCGCACGAAGACTGGCTGAACTTTGTTGTGACCACAAAGGCAAAAAGCAAGATCAAAGACGCGCTGAAAGAAGAAAAGCGTAAAATTGCCGGCGAAGGAAAATACATATTGCAACGCAGGCTCGAAAGCATAGGTGCGGCCGTTAGCCAGGCCAATATAGACGAGCTGACCTCCTTTTACAAGCTGGCTTCTCCGCTGGATCTTTATTACCAGATCGCCGTAAAGAACATCGATCTCAAAGAGCTGAAAGACGAATTTCAAGTGCTGGGCGATAAGCTGGTGATGCCCAAGCCGGCGAAGCCTGAAACTGAGCATAAGTTGCCCGAAACTGATGCCGGCCGGGCCACCCATAAAAAAGAAAACGAACTGATCATCTTTGGCGAGAGCAGCGACAAGATCGTATACACGCTGGCCAATTGCTGCAAGCCCATTCCGGGTGACGATGTGTTTGGCTTTGTAAGCACAGGGAAAGGACTGATCATTCATCGCACCAACTGCCCCAATGCTGCAAGGCTAATGTCGAATTTCGGGCACCGGGTAGTGAAGACCAAATGGGCCAAAAACAAGGAGATATCTTTCCTTACAGGAGTAAAGATCGTAGGGCTCGATGATGTGGGTGTGATCCATAAGATCACCAACCTGGTATCCGGCGAGCTGAAGATCAATATTGCCGCTTTGACCGTAGAAGCCAAAGAAGGACTTTTCGAAGGCAATATAAAATTATTCGTTCACGATAAGGAAGAGCTTGATGAACTGGTAGACCGCCTGAAAAAGCTGCCGGGCATCGAAGCTGTTGAAAGATATGATACGGATGCTGTATAAACATCAACGAAACGATGATCAAAAACTTACAAACAATGATGTTCGTCCTTCCCATACTAAAAAAGATAATCATTGTGCGCTTTGCAGCTTAAACCACCTGCCGTATTACTGCCTTTAGCCACTAAAAATCTTCGGATACAGATAGCGCTAATAAGTATATTTGTGAGATACCATGCGCAGCGAACGATTGTCATATCTGATACATGCTATTGCCGAAAATGGTGATGAACAGGCTTTTGATGAGCTTTTCAGAATATACTATCCCGCACTGCTTTCTTATACCAATTCCATATTGAAGGACAAGCAGGATGCTGAAGAAATTTGCCTGGATGTATTGTTCAGACTGTGGCAGAACAGGAAAATTTTACCCACTATAAAAAACCTTTCACACTACCTGTATATCGCTGCCAAACACGGCGCCATCAGCTATATGCGCACAAAAGGATATAAGGCTTCACAAAAAAACATAGGGTTGGATGAGGCAGGTGAAAGCTTTATCTACGAATTAAGCAACCACGAGCTAAGATTAATAAACAGAGAGACGCTTGAACACATCAATGCTGCTATCAACACTTTACCTTCAAGATGCAGGCTTATTTTTAAGCTGGTTAAAGAAGACGGGCTTAAGTATTCCGAGGTGGCTCAACTACTTGAAATATCTGCAAAAACCGTAGAAAATCAAATGGTGATTGCCATTAAAAAACTAACGGCAATCCTGGAAAAAATGTCAGAAAAACAAAGGCAAAACATCTCTTAGTGCCATTTTCAAAATCTTTTTATTTCTTTTTGGGGGTAATTACAGTAAAAGTGCGTCTATGTGTAAAGCTAGTGCTGTGTCAAATGAGAAAGTGAGAAGTGAAACATTCCTTTCACCTTTACCCTTTCATCTTCCAAGATATCATACAGACATAACCGGCCTGGCTTAACACCGGATACTTTGAACATATGGATGAAGAGAGACTGATATATTTACTGGTTAAAAAAAAATCTGGTAGAATAACACTGGAAGAGCAGCTGGAGTTATCGGAATTACTTAAAGAAGATTATTCTGGCAATTTCCTGGCGAAGGGGCTGGATGAAATATTTGAGAGTTCCCTGAGCTATGGAAGAGACATCGGTAATAATACAGTAAATGACGCACTTACCCGGTTGCATAAAAAGATAAAGCAGGCAGAACAAGGTCCGATTTACATTACTAAATACAGGCGCATCAAGTTTTGGGGCGCTGCGGCGTCACTGCTGCTGGTAGTAGGTACAGCAGCATTTTTTTTAGTGAATACGCTACACAATAAACCACTGGTATCAAACAATATTATCACCACCAAAAAAGGGTCAAAAACCAATCTGGTGCTGCCCGATGGAACTAAAGTTTGGGTAAATGCCGACACCAGGCTGGTCTACGATAAGGAGTTTGGCAATGCCGTTCGCGAGGTAACCCTTACGGGGGAAGCGTATTTTGACGTTACAAAAGACAAAACGAGGCCTTTTATAGTACATACCGCAGCTATGGATGTGAAGGTATTGGGAACCGCTTTTAATGTACGGGCAT
>CAZREP010000040.1:7559-15076 GCA_964599035.1 uncultured Terrimonas sp.
CGGGCATATGATAATGAAGCCAATACAGAAACCACTTTAATACGGGGATCCGTTGAAGTTTCGCTGAAAAACGAAAAGAGTAATAAAATAATATTATCTCCCAACGAAAAGATTGTAGTACAAAACAGTTTGCCGTCAGAAAGCGGTAAAAGCTCAGCGCCCCTCCTTCCGAAGCCCCAGATGCTAAAGATCAGCACCAGCAAACCCGATACCTTATCGGTTGAGATGCAATGGACCAGAAATCGCCTGGTATTCGAGCAGGAAAAGATAGAGAATATTATCCCTGTGCTGGAGAGATGGTACAATGTAAGCATTATACAGCACAAAGCATTGGATCCTAATCGCCTGTATAACGGCACTTTTGAAAATGATACCCTGGAAGACGTTCTTGAAGCGCTAACAGCGGTAGGAGGCTTTAGCTATACTATTGAAAAGAACACGATAACCATACATTAAACCCTATTTTTTAACCCCAAAACAATTGCAGGCATGGCTGATATAAGAAATTAAAACTACTGCGCCAGGTATAAAAAGGCGGAAATGTTGCACCATTATCCGCCCTATTAAGACAGTTAAGCTGCCCGAAACAGGCAGTTATCCATCATTTTAACATTTGCAATATATGAAAAAATATGATTGCCAGGGTTCTCTATGTCCATTACGATTGCTTATAAAATATGTGCTATTAATGAAACTCGCGATTTTCTTAATACTGACCACTTCATTTCAATCGATCGCTTTTAATGCTTCATCCCAACAACTAATAAGCCTGAACGTAAAAAACCTTTCCCTACCGGAAATTATAAAGCAAATTGAGACCCACTACAATTATCGTTTCGTTTATAATGAGGAAGTACGTCAAAGCGGACAGAAAGTAACGCTTGATGTCAAAAATGCAACGGTGGACTTTGTAATGCAGCATTTGCTGAAGGAGACCCGGTTCTCTTATAAGAAAATCAACAGCACACTTGTTGTGATCATCGACAGCACTACAGAAAAAGCAATCCTACCCATATCCGGGAAGGTGGTTGATGAAAACGGTATTGCTTTACCGGGTGTCAGTATTGTTGAAAAAGGTACCGGCAATGGAGTTTCCACCAACCAGGATGGCGCTTTTACCATCAACGTTAATGACGAAAATGCCATATTGGTTATTTCCACTGTTGAATATGTGACCCGTGAGATGTCTGTTAAATCAGACAATTACTCCCGGATTGTGCTCGCTCGTGCAAGTGCCAGGCTTGACGAAGTGGTGGTAGTGGGTTATGGCAGACAAAAGAGAAAAGACGTTACCGGGTCGGTAGCCTCTGTACCAAAGGAAAGAATGGAAATAGTGCCGAACCTGAATGTTGCACAGGCATTACAGGGAAGCGTGCCGGGTATGATGATTCAGCAGGGACAGGGAGGAGCGGCGCCCCAACAATCCATTATGATCCGCGGTCGTAACTCCATCCTTGCGAGCAACGAGCCACTGATTGTTATGGATGGGGTTCCCTACAGCGGGAATATTATGGATATTAATCCAAACGATGTAGTGTCTATTGAAGTACTAAAAGACGCCTCTTCAGCAGCAATTTACGGATCACGCGGGGCAAACGGCGTTATTTTAATTACTACTAAAATCGGGTCTACAGGCAAACCACGCATCACGCTGGACTCAAAAATCAGTACCCAGGAAGCCATTCATGTTCCGCAATTTTTGAGCGGGGAAGAATTTTATACGTTCAAAGAGGAGCGCGAACCGGGCAAAATTACAGCAACAGAACAGGAAGTATATGATAAAAAGCAATGGGTGAACTGGGCTGATCTCGCGCTTAGAAAAGGATTCAGCCAGGAACATAATTTATCTGTTGCAGGAGGATACCAGAATACGAACTATTTTATAGGCGGCAGCTTTCTTAACGTTAAAGGAGTGGCCATTAATGACGGATACCGCCGTGTTACGGCCAGGATAAACCTGGAAACTGAAATAACCAAATGGCTGAAGATCGGGACCAGGAACCAGTTCTCAAACGACAACCGGGAAGGATACCCGCTCGATTGGGAAACGGTTTTAAGAACCAACCCGCTTACAAAAGCCTACAATGCCAATGGAAGCCTGTCACTCTACCCCTGGGAGGAATACCACGACATTCATAACCCTTTAGAACCGTTAAATTATGATTATACCAACCAGTCTAATCAAATCGTCTCCAACAATTTTGCGATCGTTAAACTGCCCTTTATCCAGGGGTTGACTTATCAGTTAAATACCGGCATCAGAAGAAAGTTTACGAATGGAAGCAGTTATATGGGCAGAAATACGGCTGCAGGACTGGAGGAAGGAGGTATCGGCTCTACTACCAGGGGTGAAGAAAAGAATAATGTTATTGAGAACATTCTCTCTTATACCAGAAATTTCGGAGTTCACAACATATTCGCAACCGCAGCCTACATGTATGAAGAAAATGAAGGAGTAGCGAATAGTTTAGAGGGTCGTAAATTCCCCAATGATTTTATCACATATTATTCAATGTCGCAGGCCGGCTTGTTATTACCCGATTATACCTACGTTCGTACGGTACTGAATTCACAGATGCTTAGGGTAAACTACTCGTACAACAGCCGCTACCTTCTCACGCTTACGGGAAGAAGGGATGGCTATTCCGGATTTGGAGTCAAAGAAAAATGGGGCTTATTTCCTTCTGTGGCATTAGGATGGAATCTTTCCGAGGAAAATTTCTTTCCCTGGCGGGATGCTGTCAATAAGCTTAAACTCAGGGTTTCTTATGGGATAAACGGAAACCAGGCTGTTGGCGCTTATGAAACCATCTCCCGTTACAAGCAAAGCAATATCGTTGCAGTGGGCAATTCCCTGTCAGGCTATGTGCCCAGCAAAATCGGAATGGACGATCTCGGGTGGGAGTCCAGTAAAACATTTAACATTGGCTTAGATTATGGATTGGCAAATAACAGGATAGACGGTGATATTAATATTTTTAATACCAATACTTACGATCTTTTATTAAACAGAACCATTTCTTTAGTCAATGGGCTCACCTCCATTACTCAAAATATTGGCAAAACGAAAAACACCGGTGTTGAATTCTCTGTGAACAGCCGGAATATAGTTTCAAATGATTTTAAGTGGTCTACCGGCTTCAATATGGCATACATCAAAAACCAGATCATTTCATTGTATGGCATGAAAGATAAAGATGGAAAAGAAGTGGATGACCTGGCAAACAGCTGGTTTATAGGAAAGCCCATTCGCAGTAATTATTCATTTGTTTTTGATGGTGTATGGCAGGAGAGTGAAGCTGCAGAAGCTGCTGTGTGGAATTCGAAGCCTGGTTTCGCAAAAATAAAAGATTCCAATGGCGACGGTAAAATCGACGCCAGCGACAGGGAAATTATCGGGCATCAGGACCCTGCGTTTACCTGGGGATTGAGCAACACCTTTTCTTACCGGGGAGTTACACTCAATATATTCATGCACGGCATACATGGCGTTACAATGCAAAACCAACAGCTTCAAGATGCGTCGGCATCCTCTGAAGTTCGAAGAAGCGTACTCAAAAAGAATTGGTGGACGCCCGATAACCCTACAAATGAATACTACAAAAATGAACTGAACGCAGAAAAAATGGGTGGAATTTCAGTTGCCATTTTTGAAAAAGCAAGCTTTGTCCGAATCAAGGATATCTCTTTATCGTATGATATCCAGGAACGTTTAATTAACAGTGTGGGAATTAACCGGCTCCGGCTATACCTTGTTGCCAGGAACATGCTTACGTTCACAAAATGGACTGGCGGAGATCCCGAGCTAAACAATGGCAGGGGCGTTAATCCGTTGCAAAGAGAAATAGTGGCCGGACTTACTGTAACCTTCTAAAAAAATCATTCAATGAAAAAGACACTTAATATAACACTGGCATTAATATGCCTGATAAGCATTCACGGCTGTAAAAAAAGCGTATTGAATGAAAACCCTCCGGACATCATCGCCGCCGAAACACTGCTTAAAAATTACGATGGCTTTGAGGCAGGAGTCAATGGGTTGTATTCCCTTGTAAGGCAGGAATGGGAAGGACTCGCTGGCACCACTTCTGTAGCTACCGATATGTTTATGAACGGCACTGATAATTTAACAACAAACCATGTAGTAAGCGGTATAAATACCATCTACCAGGATTGGGGCGCTCAAAACAATTCCACAAATGTATTTTTTGCAGACGCTTTCGGGTGGCTGTATAATATCGTGAACACAGCAAATTCGATCATCATTCATGCAGAGGATGCAGGTGTGGATTGGGAAGGCGGCAGCAGTTCGGCTGAAATAAACAAAAACAGGATCATAGCAGAAGCGAAAGCGGCAAGAGCCTGGGCTTACAGGCATTTGTCGTTTAACTGGGGCGATGTGCCGCTCAATCTCCAGGAAGCCAAAGGATCAACCATCAGAACCGACTGGGAGCGGGCGCCATTAGCTACGGTAAGAAGGCAGATTTTAAACGACCTGATAGAAGCAGAACCCTATATACCGGTAGAAGCATTTCAACCCGGCAGGATGACCAAAGGGGCGGTTGAGCATTATATAGCTGAAATGTATTTAACCATCGATAAGCCCGACAGCGCCTTATACTGGGCCGACAAGGTAATTAATAATCCATCTTACAAATTAATTACATCACGTTACGGGGTAAACGCCGCCAAGCCCGGGGTTGCTTTTATGGATATGTTCCTGGAGGGCAATACCGACAGGCAGGAGGGCAATACCGAAGCTTTATGGGTTTTTCAATTTAAGCGCCAGGTGTTAGGCGGTGGTGAAAGCCTTCAAAAAAGACAGCACACCAGTCGCTACTCTTCCTTACGTGTAGGGACAACTACACCGCTAAAAGTTACCGTTGAACGTGGTGGAAACGGGTTAGGCAGAATGTCTTTGACCAAATGGGCGATCGATGCCTATGGCCCCACAGATGACAGGGGATCAAACGATGCCATCAGAAAATATTTTATCCTTACTGATGCCACCGGTAACGCACCGGCTGCAGCAGATGTGCTGCCCCCCGGACAAAATTACGGTGATACCATCTGGCTGAATTGGGAGGCAGATATTTCAGCAACCAGCCGGTCCAGGACAAACTGGCCATTTTCCCGAAAGGCAGATTGGGCGGATCCATCAAACCTGGCAGATTACAGCTCCTACAAAAACATACTCTACCTTCGGGCAGCCGATACCTATTTGTTAAAAGCCGAAGCACAATTTAAACTGGATGATCCCATAGGAGCCGCAAACACGATAAACATCATTCGAAGCAGGTCGAATGCCACACCCGTTACCACATCTGATGTAACATTAGACTTTATCTTAGATGAACGCTCAAGGGAATTGGTTTTGGAAGAGCACAGAAGGTATACTTTGCTGCGAACAAAAAAATGGCTTCCCAGGGTTCGGCAATACAATCACAACGGTGGGCAATTGGTGGCAGACCGGGATACATTATTCCCCATCCCGCAAACGGTTATTGACGCCAACCTTGAACGCCCGATGTCACAAAATCCAGGATTTTAAATGAATGACGATGAAAAAGATAGTACTGTACGCCGGCTTCTGTTTGCTCTTTTTTCAAAACGGGTTCAGCCAGGCGAAATCTCCGGATGTTAAAGAAGCTAACTTTTCGTTTGCTTTCCTTACCGATATTCATTTGCAACCGGAATGGGGTGCTGTAACCGCCTTTAAGCGTGTAATAGACTCCGTTAACAGGTTACAGCCGGACTTTGTAATGACAGGAGGCGACCTCATTTTTGATGTACTTCGGGGGAACCGTGCAAGAGCAGATTCCCTGTTTACCTTGTACACCCAAACGATTAAAGGGTTTACAATGCCGATACATCATGTTATTGGCAATCATGAATTATTTGGCATTTATGCTGAAAGCCCGATCCAACCCGATGACCCGGATTATAAATATGGCATGTTTAAACGGTATCTGGGAGAGACTTACTATTCTTTTGATCACAAAGGGTGGCATTTTATAGCATTAAACTCCATTGACGAACGCAACAAACGATATATCGGGATTATTGATGAAGCCCAAAAAGAGTGGTTAAGAAAAGACCTTGAATCCGTTAAACCCGGAACGCCAATCGTAGTGGTAACACATATTCCATTTGTATCGGTGCAACATCAAATCATTCCGCCAAGAAACCCTACCCCTCCCGCCCCCAATGAGAACTGGATATCGAACAGAAATGAAATACTCAACATGTTTAAAGGGCATAACCTCCGGCTGGTGCTGCAGGGGCATTTGCACTGGGTGGAAGATATCAAAGTGGAAAACACAAGATTCATTACCGGAGGAGCGGTAGCCGGGCGCCCATCGTGGAAGGGGAATAACAATGGAGAGCAGGGCTTCATGATTTTCAATATTAATGGCGAAAATATCACATGGAGGTTTGTCGGTTACGGCTGGAGAAACAGCATCGCCAATCAATAAAATACCATTTAAATAAAGAAAATGCATACCAAGAGGATAAAGAAATATCAGCTATTATTAAGTATCGCCATCTGTGCTGCAATTTCTAACCCGATAAGTGCCCAGCGTGTGGACCAGGGGGGAGAACCTTACACCATCAAGCCATCGGTAGTCCGGCTTGAAAAAAATAATACAACACAGTTCAAGGTCATTAAGAATGCTCAAATTAAAAAACCGGCATCACTGGTTACCGACGCGGTGTGGTATGTAAACGGGATTAAAGGAGGCAATTCGGTAGTCGGCACCATAGACATAAGCGGTTTGTACAAAGCGCCGGCCGTTCAACCCAATCCGAAAGAGATCCATATTATGGGTATCACCGCGGATCAAAAGATCTTTGCCACCGTATTGATGGGATCCAATGAGCCTTTTTATAAAAGTGTGTTTCAATATGCCGAGAAGCGCGACACAACAAAACACTTTGGTAATCCACATGGTGTAGCGTTGGATAAAGACGGGAACCTGGTTATAGTGGATGCCGATAAGCATTTCGTAATGCGTTTTTCACCCAAAGGCAAGCTTTTGGGATACATAGGTAAAACCGGGCAGGAAGATGGGGAGTTTCATAGTCCGAGGGTGGTTTTATTGCATCCAAATAGCGATTTGTTTATCAGTGACCAAAAGGAGTTTGGTAACAGGATTCAGATCTTTTCATCAGACGGGAAATTTAAAAAATCTTTTGCGCCACATGGCAATGGAGAAGGCCAATTGTTAAGGGCGCATGGAATGAATTTCGATTCAAAAGGGAACCTGTTTGTAGTAGATGTCGATAATTCAAAGGTGACAAAGTTTGATGCCGGGGGAAACTTCCTGTATTCGTTCGGCGAAGACGGACCTTATAAACATCAGCTAAATGCTCCTCATGGGCTGGCTGTTGACCCCAATGACAATGTGTTCATCTGCGGGTATTACGGTACCATACAAAAGTTTGATTCGAAAGGCAATTATATAAAATCGTTTGCAGAAGGCAATCCGCCGGACCACTCCGTGTATATTCATGCG
>CAZREP010000040.1:15086-31396 GCA_964599035.1 uncultured Terrimonas sp.
ATGCGATCTCCGGCGATCAATATGGCAATGTGTACTCCATGGTTCGGGGGCAGCGCGGCTATGGCGGACGGGCTGAAATTTCTAAAGGCAAGATCTATAGCATTGAGAAGTTTAATAATAATGGTGATTTTTTATACGGCATTAACCTCTCCGTAAATACACATTCCGAGAATTGGGTATTTGTTGATGAAAAGGGCTACCTGTATGCACTTTACAGAGGGAAAGATATAGTTGGATTTGAGATATTAGCTCCTCTTTAGCCAAAATCGTTTTATTTTTTTCATTCGATACAGTACACAAATACTGGCACTTATAAATTCATTCTTTAGCATGAAAAATATATTAGTATTAAGATCTGTCGGATTATTTTTCTTATTAAGCACGGTTCAACCCATGCACGGTCAGCCTATACTGCCTGATTATAATCAAATATTCAGACGGGCTACAATATATCCTTCTCTTGTTTCATTAAAATCCGGAGAGGAACAAAAATTTCATATTGTAATGTCCGCTACCCGGCTAACCACCTCTTATAACCCCGATCAGATTGAGTGGGCAGTGAATGGAATCGAGGGTGGCAACACCAGCGTGGGAACCATCTCTAAAGACGGAGTCTATAAAGCGCCACAAAACCTGAAAGGCATCCCGGAGATAACGATCACGGCAAGGGTTGCTTCAGCAGATAATAAAATAAATATGGCTACCGTGCTGTATAATGGCCAAAAATCAAATTATAAAACCGTTTTAAATTTTAACGAGAAAATCGATAATCTTAAAAATTTTAAATCACCATTGTCCATTGCAGTAGAAAAAAATGGAAAATTTTTAATAGCAGACGATAAGATACTGAGATTTTCTCCGGACGGAAAATTTGAAGCATCATTTGGCGAACAGGAAGGTGATATTATCGGCCACCTTGATGGTTTGTTGAATATCGCAACAGATAAAGACGGGAAGATCTTTGCCAGCGATCAAAAAATAACGCCTCCGCATATTATGGCATTTAATGAGGAGGGAAAACATTTGTATAGTTTCAGTTATAAAGGCTACCATCCGGGAATGGGCTTTATTACACGTGGGATGGCATTTGATTCCGGGAACAGACTATATATTGGTGACATTGACCTGCAGAGGATTACCGTATTTGATAATGCCGGGAATTACCAATACCATTTTGGCACACCCGGTAATCGGGCAATCGATTTTAATGGCTATTATGATCTTGCATTGGATCAAAATAACGATGTATTTGTAGCCAACTACTTTGGCCGTTGCCAGAAACTGGACGCAAAAGGGCATTATATCTCAAGCTTTGCCAACGCCGATCCGCCTTCAGGGATCATATACACTACCAACGTTGCGGTTGACGCTAATGGAAACGTATATGTGGTAGCATTCGGAGAAAAAGACAAAAACGGAGACTTTACATTAGCAAAAGACGCGTCAGGTAAAAAGGTAAATATTTTTAAATACAACAATAACGGAGATTTTATCAGCACCATTACGCTATCCGGAGCGGAAAAAATACCGGTCTGTTTAACCATAGATGATCAGAACCGTTTAGTGGTGTTATATAAAAACACCCGGGAGATCGGAGTAGAGGTATTAAAAGAACAACCGTAAGCTGTAAAAACCGTAAAATTATATGTTATGAGACCTGCAACAAAAATGCTTGGCTCCCTTGCAGCCAGCTTACTGTTCTGTTCGGTCCTGACGGCACAATTACAACCTGCAGAACATGTGGTGGTATTTAAAGAAACGGATCGCTTTGCAGGTTGGCCCGCTAATTATGGAATCTGGAGCTGGGGTAATGAAATTGTTACCGGTTTCTTTCTCGGATATCACGATGATAATAAAACCCAGGGGCATCCTGTTTTAAAAACAAAAAAGACGGTTATTCGACAAGCCCGCAGTGTTGATGGCGGTAAAACATGGATAATAGAAAAACCCAGCTATTTGGACCAGGAAGATAATGAAAGAAAAGCAACCCCACTCCATCATGCCATAAATTTTGAAGCTCCTGGTTTCGCAATGCTTGTCAGGTTAGGGTCAGCCAATAGCGGATTCTCCACATTTTACTATTCTTATGATAGATGTAAAACGTGGAATGGGCCATTCCTGTTTCCGGATTTCGGAAGAACTGCTATCATTGGCAGAACGGATTATATTATCAATAGCAAGCACGAAATGCTGGCCTTTCTGGCCTCCGTAAAAGATAATGGGAAAGAAGGCTGGCCTTTTGTTGCAAAAACAACAGATGGAGGTCAGAGTTGGAAATTACTGAGTTGGATAGGTTCACAGCCAAAAGACAGCGGATTTGCCATTATGCCGTCTACTGTTCGGTTAAAGAATAACGCACTGTTGTCTATGATTCGCCGGAGTGATGTAATAATGCCCGATAATAAAAGGCATCAGTGGATTGAACCGTATTTATCTGCCGATGAAGGAAATACCTGGTACAGGCTGGCAGACAGTAGTTTTGAAAACTACGGAAATCCTCCGCATATGATCCGCCTTAAAGACGGGCGGTTGGTGCTAACTTACGGCTCCCGTATAGCACCTTTCAGCATTATGACCAGAATCAGTAAGGACGAAGGACGCTCCTGGTCGAAGGAAATTGTTTTAAGAAATGATGCTCAAACATGGGACCTGGGATATACAAGAAATGCACAGCGGGTTGATGGAAAAATTGTAACCGTATATTATTACACCGTTAAAGGTGCAAAAGAGCGGCATATAGCGGCAACGATATGGGATCCGTCAAACATCGACTAACAAATATATTTGCTGCTGACGAGATAGTTGTCCGTTGAGCTTTTAGCATCAATGATAATCATTTTTCATACTCCGGGTTATTAGGCACTAATCCCAAACTACCCAGGAAATCCAGGCAGGCTGCCTTTACATTATAGTTGCTGCTTTCTTTATCATGAACAGATTGAACCGTTTTGATAAAGGGGGTTTTATTGTCTGTAAAATGCTATTCATACGTTAACCAGGCGGTTGCATTGCAATCTTTATCGGCTACAAACCTGATCCATCTTGCCTGAAAACCAGCGGGAAATTCATACCTGAAAACCTCTCCGGGTTGAACCGTAATTTCTTTATATCTCATCCAGGGAGCATGCCCAATAGGATCAACCTCAATACTGAAACGAACAGGTTCTGTGAGATTATGAGAAATTTCCAATTTTCTTTTATCATAAAACCCAATGAGATACGGGTCAGATGGCTCTCCTGCTTTAATGCCGGTATTTTTCCACGGTCCGCCGTGTCCTGATGGCTTTCCGAGTTTCCACAGATCATCAATGACACCCAACCATACCGCCGCCTGCCCGTCTTTGGAACGGACGATATGTTCATTCTGCCCTGCTTTTGGATCTATGCCCGTCATCACCAACATGCCCCGGTACGATGCATAGTCATGAATCCGGAAATGATGAGAAGCGATCGGCCTGATCTTCGCAAAACCATCCGCATTTTCCGCGGGCAGTTCGTAAAAAGTACCGGATGCGTGAAAAAGGTCACGTTCGGTAGCTACTTCGCGGCAGATCCGTAATAACCCGGCATCCGTTAAACCTTTGTATTCCTGATCGCTTAACGGGAGCCTCCACCGGCGACCTTTGTCATCAATAATGAGTACGGAAGATTCGTCTGTCTGAATCACATTTTGAGGGATCGCGAATTTTTCTTTGATAAACGTATTTGTTTCAGGATCTTCTTTTTTGGAAAGCGTCAGATCCCCATCTAATTCGTAATACCCCGTTTCAACAGGCTTATCATTTTCAAATTTGAAAGCAGAAATGCCCAGGGCTCTTCTATCATTACCCAGGGCATATAAGAGCCCTCCTGAAATATTATCATGTTGTTTTATATTCGCAAGCCCACTGAATATGGATGAGGGGGCAACTTCGCGATTTTCAGCCGGTGAATAGTTAAAGCTTACTGTTGCTATTGTTGGCTGATCCGTTTTTACCCGGATCCATTCTCCCGCTTCATTTTTGTCGAATTCGATATTAGCCGTCTCTCCGGATTTCACGGTTAATGTCTGTATGGTTTGCCAGTTTTGATCGCCCGTTTTGTCCACTTCAAAACTGAAAACAACATGCTTTGTCCCGTGGTTAGTTACCCACGCCATTCGTTTTTCCCACCCTGCAAAAAGCATAGGCTCAGAGGCTTCTCCGGCAGCAATTTTTTCTTTCAGCCAAACCATTCCTGAAACAGTAGCGGGTCCGAGCTCATCAGGCTTTTCCGGCGTTGTAAACCAAAGATTAGAATTGGATTGCCCGGCGCCTTCGATGCCTCCTTTTTGTTTTCTTTTATTGAGAAACTCATTTTTGGCGGCATCATCGCAACCGAAAACCAGTTGGTCATTCCATCGCGTAAAGTCGCCGATGACTTTTAAATAGGCGGAGCGGGGACGAATGCCTGCGGTGTGGTTAGCTGAAAAAGTTTTCGGGAAATGCCAGAACATGCCGTGCATCGTCATCAACAGTTCCGGTTTTTCACTGGTTCCTATATCCCGTATCCTGGGCCATTCCGTGTTCCACCCGTGGGCGCCGTCGTAGCTGTGGCTTGCTTTGGGCATCCTGAAAAAATGCCACCCGGTAGCGGCATCCCGCACACCGAGGATGACAGACTTATGATCCCACCCGGTTGCCCATATAGGGTCTGACTGAGGGTTCTTATTGCCATAGATCCCGCCAGGACCGGTTACTTCGGTAAACTGATTACGTCTCACCAGCTTCCATTCGCTGCCATTCCATTCCGAAAGCGAACCCGCTTCGATATCAAACTGGTAGGGCGCACGTTTGTCATCCTCCCCGTTGTTGGAATATACCAGCACTCCCTGCCCGGAATATAACCCCTTACCATGAACACCATATAGTGACGCTAAACGGCTGTTACCGGTATCCAGACCTTCTTTGATTTTTTTGTTGGTTACGTTCCTGTCTTCGTAAAGCAATTTGGGTTCCAGCGTGTTGACATCCACTTCGTAAAATCCTTCTTCCATTGTTCCGTAATAGATTTTTTCCGCAGGATCAAAAAGATGCCGGGCATTTCCCGTAGGGCGGCCGGGCATTTCTGTGTAAGGGATCACCCTCACATTTCTGTTGGAATCAATGGCATAAGGTCCTATAAAAAGCTGATTGCTTTCTTTATGGATCATCCGGTTGGCCGGTGTGCCTCCAATACTTTCAGGTCTTACGATTTGATTTAAGTCCCCGGTGATCTCATACAGCTTATCCGATGAGCCAAAAGGAAGATGAGGTCCATAAGTTACTACCCACAACCGCCCGGCCCAGGGTACAACAGCACCGGTGCCGCATTCGCCTTCATTGTTATAATAGGCCAATTGCGGATAGATGCCGCTAACGTTAACCGGCGCTTTACTGGCAGTTTTACAACCGCAAAAGGAAGATGCCAGCGTTACGACAAAGAGTTTAAACAAAAGACGTGTTCGATTGAGCATGCTCATAATGATATATGCCTTAATAATAAATAAATCCGAAGGCTTCTCCACTACATTATCGTCGTCTAATGAAATCCTGCCTTCGAATTTTGGCTTGCGCCGGCTTCAAATATAGTCTGCTTTACCAAACCATAAACAACAGCCGGAGCAGGATTGTTAGACCCGAGAGAATTGGTCAGATCAATGTCTGCCAAAGCAAGATAATTAAACACTTCGTACAGCCCCTGGCCCCCGGTTAAATAAAACAAGGCAGAGCTATATGAATAGGATGCCGGTTCCTCTGCAAGTTGCCATTTTTCACGGCAGGGGTTTTCATGGATATAATTGAGCTTCTGTTCTATAAATTCGTTGCTAATACATTCTTTCCAGTCAAATGAGTCTTCCCACACTTCGTGCTTTTTGTTCCTCTTTCTGTCTGTGGCTTTTACGGACGACTGTAACAGTTCTATTGTTCGCATGTCCTGCCGATCTACCAGACGCTTAACGATCTCGTATGCCATAAACCGTTTGCCGTTGCCAATGATAGTATTGATGCTTTTTCCGGTATTCCTGAAGGCTATCAGGGCGTGAATGTGATTGGGCATAATGACATAGCCAATAATATAATGCCCCTTGCTTTTCAGATGATCAAACCAGTTGTAGACAAGGTCGTAGCTGTTGGTATTTTCTATGAGATGAAGCCATTGATAGCAGGTGAATGTAATAAAATACACTCCATCGGGGTTGGTGATTTTTCGTTTTACAGGCATGTTTAAATGTACATATTTTTATGCAGATAAGGATAACGCTTCATAGCCGAGTCTCACCCGCAGAGGATTGTGTATGGCATGGACTCGGCGCTGTTCACTCACATTGCGCCAGGTCCCCTACGGGAGACCCGGCTGCGAAAGAAGGTTAGTCATTAGTCCGCCATGCCTTCGTTGAGAAATTGAAAAAGCGAAAGAAATAAGGAAACGATATTTTCCACAAAAAAGGAATGATCATGGCAACAAGTTGCCTGACGGAAAAGTTTATGTTTCGCAGAGTCCAATCCACACATGAGAGACGGGGTAGGAGACTGCGGAGGACTAAATCACCAGGCATCAGGGTATCATGGCTGCCCGCAATAGCTTTGAATGAAGGCCCCGGTGCGACAGTAGTTAAATTCCTCTTGAATATCTGATTTCATAGCCGGGTCTCACCCGTAGAGACTTGTGCATAGCGTGGACCCGGCACCACTAGCTATGGTACGCCGAGTCATGCATGCCTGTCACACGCTGCAAGAGCAGAGACTGGGCTGGGAAAGAGTTATCAATAAGAATCCAGATGACAGTAAAAACTTTTTATTCAAATTTCTATTTCTTTATTTGAAAGCATAAAATCTTACCCAGTCTATTTCCATTTCAACGGGCAGCTTAGCAGGATTCACTTTCCCGACCCAGCTACCGCCCAACTGCATATCCAGTAATAAATAATGATTTGCATCTGCATAAGGGAACTGGTCTTTCTCATCTGTTTTAATACGGGGATAAGCAAATGTTCTTTTATCATTTACATAGAATACAACGCTATCGCGGTATTTCTCTACCGCATACGTATTAAAACCGTTTGGATTAATGCGGGCGACACCGCCATGCTCAGGTTTATGTTTTATGTTCAGCGTAATGGTGTAATAAGAATGCACTGTTTGATAAACGATCTTATCATAATTAAGATGCTCCATAATATCTATCTCGCCACCACTGGGGTATATTTCACCCTGCCCCAACAACCAGAATGCAGGCCATGCACCAGTTGCGCCATTCAACTTTGCCCTTATTTCAAGCCTTCCCAAACCAAAGCTCACTTTATCTTTAGTGTAAATGCCGCCGGTAAGGTATCTTGAAGTATCGTTTGATAAAGTTGTATTGTTAATACCGCGCAATATCAACTTTCCGTCATGCATGCCATAACAACTGTCGAAATTACTCATGTGGCGGTCCCAATCCGAATGGCCGCGTGGTATTTTGGACCATCTTGTGGTATCGAATGAATTTATCTGGTTAAAATTCTCTTCCCATGTCAGCACTCTTTTCTGAATATGGCTCGTGCCAGCACATGAAGCAAGCAAAGCACCTATAAATAGAAACGAGATTATTTTTTTATACTTCATAAAATGTATTTGAATTGGGTAAATATTTATAAACATCATAGCGGTTAGGATCCTGCACGCCGCCCGACCATATTGACTTTTCATTCAGCACAATCCTTTCTTTATTGGTTCTGTCAAAAACCATTGCGCCTAATCTTCCGTTTTCCAGTGGAATAGATTGGGTGAATTGCGAAGCAGACGAGTCAAATTTTAAATGGGGTCAGATTGCGTAAAGAGAATCGAAATTAACAGTAAACAAACAAGAATACTTCTTCCCAATGTTATTCTCGTAAGGCCAGTTTTCTTAAAATTTTATTCCATCAATTTTACTGCACTTTCGGATCAATTTTGTCATCAATCACCTGGCGCCTGATATTACTTTTTCCAAAGGTCTATTGATACATCATTTTTTAAAGGCTTTCCTGTCGTACTTCTTCCATTTTTAAGATATGCTTCCATCAATATTGTAAGCCGTTTTACCACATCAGAATGATTTGCTTCTACATTTACTTTTTCAGAAACATCCGCATCCATGTCGTATAACTGAACCATCGGCAATCCTTCTTTGTAAGCTTCTTTATTTTGGGGAGATCCCCATCCTCCTGAACCGGAGCAAAACTCTAATTTCCATTTGCCTTCTTGTATCGAAAAATTTCCGTCAATTGATGCATAAACAATCGCCGGGCGAACTGATTTTTTTGTGTTTCCCAGAAGGTAAGGTAAAATATTATAACTATCTTCTGCTGAATTATCCGGTAATTTTTTGTATAAAATCCCGGCACAGGTGGCCATAAAATCTGTTAATGACACAAGTTGATTGCAAACAGACCCCCGTTGAACATGCCCGGGCCATCTAACGATAGTGGGAACACGATGACCGCCATCCCAAATATCAGATTTGTAGCCCCTGAAAATATAACTAGGAAAATGACCCAGTTTTTCAACATTGTGATTGTTTAGCACATAAGGTGCAAATCCATTATCGCTGGTGAAAAATACAATCGTATTGCCAGCTATACCAAGTGAATCCAATGTTTTCATCACCTGGCCTACAGCCCAGTCAGTTTCCATCACATAATCTCCATATTCTGTCACACCACTTTTGCCCACGAATTGTTTATCAGGAACGATTGGGGTGTGAGGAGAAGGTAATGCCAGGTAAACGAAAAAGGGGTGTTCGGAAACGGCATGTTTGGTAATATATTCCTGAGCCTTTTGTGTAACAACAGGCACCACATTCTCAGCTTCAAAATTCTTTTCTGCCGGCCCCGGCCTAATATATTTTTTAATTACAGTTGGAATGCCAACTGTATGATCATTCTCAATAAACACAAACGGGGGCATATCAAGGGACGCGCTAATTCCGTAAAAATAGTCAAAGCCATTGCTGTTTGGCCCATTCTTAATTGGCTTGCTATAGTCAACTTCAAAACCTGTATTAATTAACGGCCTGCCCGAGGGATTAAGAAAGTTTGCTGTATCAGAGGAAGGGATGCTCTTTACCGGCCAGTCCATCCCAAGGTGCCATTTCCCAAAAGCTGCTGTATAATATCCATTTTGTTTCAGAAATGATGCAACAGTTAACCTTAAAGGGTCAATGACATGTGGAGAATATCCCCAAAGAACCGACTCCTGGAGCCTTGTGCGCCACGGATACCTTCCGGTAAGAATACTATATCTGGAAGGAGTACAAACGGACGAACTGGAATGAGCATCTGTAAATTTCATGCCTTCAGATGCTAATCTATCAAGATTGGGAGTTTGTATCTTGCCTTCGGGATTAAAACATTTCACATCACCATAACCCAGGTCATCAGCCAGGATGAAGACAATATTAGGTCGCGACACCTCTTGAGAATAAGCATTTTTGGAAATGCAAGAAGACATAACCAACAAGCAAATAAAAAAGTTCATTGAAACATATTTCCTAAACAAAACCCTTTTTTTTATGTAAATACCAATTGTTTTGAATTTCATTTTTCAGTCTTATTTAAAAAATATTTGTTCATCATATTGAAATATTTTCCTGTTAATTATATCCCGGATTTTGTTCCCCTAATCTTGCATTGTTCACAAATTCAGTGCCCGGTATCGGGTACAAAAAGTACTTTTTATTAGAAAAAGGATTAGTTATTTCCCTGTTTGCAGGATATGTTATGGTAAGGTAATTTAATTGTGGTTGCACTGAGCTACCCAATATTCCCCAACGATTCAAATCAAAAAATCTTTTACATTCAAAAGAAAGCTCTATTCTTCTTTCCTGTTGCAATGCAAGGCGAAATGCGTCCTGATTTGGTAAATCTATGCTCGTATAAGGTGCCAATCCTGCCTTTGCTCTTACCTGGTTCAGCAAATTAAATGCATCTCCATCCGGGGTATATCCATTTTCATTCAAAGCCTCTGACTTAGCTAATAATATTTCAGCATAGCGGATTAATGGATAATTCCATGAACTCCTCCCTACAGGCTCGGATGCATTAGCATATTTATTTACAAAAAATAGCGTGCCAGGAGCCCTGGAAGCCTGAATAAAATTGGGTAAATCATAAGTAGCAATAATCACGTTCTTCCGCAAATCTCCATTTTCGATCGCCTGCACGAAACTTTGCCCTCCGGAAGAAGGTCCTCCTCCACCACCATAAAGCGAATCGTCCGTCGGTAAAATAAGAGCGCTGCCCAGAAAATCCGGAGGTGCATAAAAGACACTCATGTTTGATGAAGTGGAAGGACTGGTGCCACTATATTGAACTTCAAACAAAGACTGGGGGCCATTTTCTGACTCCCCATCAAAATTGTCAGCATAATTTGTCAATAAACCAAATTTAGTGCTGTTAATTACCACATCTGCAGAAGTTACTACATTATTCCAGTCATTTGTCTCTAAATAAACTAAAGCCTGGAGCGCTCTTGCGCTGTATGTTGTGGGCCTTCCTGCTTCCATATTGGGCGAATTGTTATAAGACGTAGGAAGTAACGCAACAGCGCTATCTAAATCAGATTCTATTTGCATGTATGTATCCTGCATTGTTGCTCTTGGCAGTTCTGCATCGCTCCGTTGGTCAATCTGTTTTACAATTAAAGGTACTCCGCCAAACAGTCTAACCAAATTGAAATTATAAAATGCACGCATAAAAAAAGCCTGACCTTTTACACTATTCTTTATAGCAGTACTTGAAAAATCCTTAACGCCATCAACATTTGCCAATACTGCGTTTGCATTATCTATTCCCTTGTAGCAATCAGCCCATACTTCTGTACTATAGGCAAAAGTTTGGGTAACAATAAACAGGTCGGGTTCTAATTCATTTCTCCATGTCCAGCCATCATCGCTTGCCAGGTCAGTCAATCGTTCCATAGGCCCATTATATAAATCTATTAAAGGTGCATAGACCCCATTTAGAATTGTGATTATTCCCGATTGATCTTGTACAAGGTCGCTTAATGCTATTTGTCCTTGCAATTTGGGTGATAATATTTTTTTACAACCGGCTAAAAGAATTACTATTAAAAATGAAATGCTAATTATGTTTTTTATCTTATATGCTTTCATACAATATTTTTTAAAAGAATCAAAATGTTAATGACAGTGACAGATAGTAGTATCTTGTTGGAGGATATGGGGTAAAGTCTAATCCGCCGGACGTAAGGTCTCCCTGGCTTGCTGAAGCAGGATCTAATCCCTTGTATTTTGTTATTGTAAATAGATTACTACCACCCAAAGTAATACGGGCATTTTCCATTTTAAGCCTTTTCAATTGGGCCGTAGGAATGTTATAGGACAAACTAATATTACTCATTTTCAAATAGCTTCCATTTTCTAAATACCTGGTTGAAACTCTTGATGCTAATGCGGTTGAATTTCCACCCTGTGAGGCACGGGGAACAGAATTGGAAGGATTATCAGGTGTCCAGAAATCAGCCACTTCTGCTAATTGGTGATTATAAGGAACTGACCTTGCATTTAAATTCCTTATACCATTATAAATTTTGTTGCCTCCTGAATAGCTCATAAAAACTGAGAGGGAGAAATTTGAATATGAGAAAGTGTTATTTAATCCCCCGTAATAAGTTGGTTGCGGGCTTCCAACAAACGTTTTATCACCGGCATCTAATTGTTCGTTATTATTTAGATCAGCATAACGAACATCTCCCGGAACCGCACCATATTTGGCAGCTTCGGAAGCCTGTGCAGTTTGCCAAATTCCTATAAACTTATACATATAAAAAGCGCCAACAGGTTGGCCGGCAACTGTGAGGTTTGCAAAATCCTGCGGTAAACCTATTGTATAACCCGGAATTTGCAATGGGGAGCCTGCAGAATTGGTTCCAATATTTAATACTTTATTTTTATTTGTACTTATATTAAAATCCGTGCTCCACTTAAACTTGCCTACCAAATTCACAGAACTTACAAAAAACTCGAAACCTTTATTTTCCACAGAGCCAAGATTAACAGTGGGGTTTTGTGAAACACCTGCGGTAAGTGGTAAAGGAACCTGTACCAAAAGCTTACTGGATTTTTTATTATAATAATCTATCGTTGAAGTTATTCTTCCATTTAATAATATAATATCAAGACCTGCATCTATTTGTTTGGCTGACTCCCATTGTAAATCCGGAACACCTACATTTAGAAGAGAATTACCAACAACAATTGTGTTCCCAAACGTATATAGGGATGCTCCCGCCTTTGTTATAAAAGCAAAGTCCGGTATATTCTGGTTTCCTGTTAATCCATAGCTTACACGAAGTTTTAAATTATCAATCCACTTAGATTTAAAAAAATTCTCTTTAGATATATTCCAGGCAAGAGAACCTGATGGAAAAATACCGTATTGTTTTGAGAGGCCAAATCTTGAAGACCCATCCCGGCGTACGGTTGCTGTTGCCAAATATTTGCCATTGTATCCGTAATTCAAACGCACAAAAGAGGACAATAATCCAACGCTCACATCACTACCGCTTGCGCTAAAAGTAGTTTGGTTGGAAAGTTGATTTAGCGAATTATTAATAGTACCTGTTCCGGTTGTGGAATTGTTGATATTCCGAAATTGTTGTGCCGAATATCCGATCAGCGCAGTAATAGCATTCAAACCAAAATCTTTCTTATAAGTTAATGTAGCATCGGCTACCCAATTTAATCCCTGATTGGAAGCGTTTGCCGCACTGCCCTGAGATCTGCTTGATAAGCCAATTTTATATACAGGAAGATAAGTGTAATCTCTTTCCGTTAAAATGTCTCCCCCTAAATTTCCGGACAATGTAAGCCCATTTACTATTTCATAGTTTGCTCTAACACTTCCCAACAATCTGGTATTACTTTGAGTTAGGGTTGGCATTAATAAATTAATCAGGGGATTGGTATTTTGGCCAAAATAGGGGTCAGCAGAAGTGTTGACGTTAAAGAGATTTCCGTTATTATCATAAGCAGGAATATAAGTGTGTGTATCAATTAGTGATTCATAGCTTCCGTTCCCACCAGTATTGAATGCATCATTATAAAGATTCAAATTCTGCGTTTGATAATTACCACTAAAGGAAGATATAATCTTCAACTTCTTCCCAATTGCCAAATCATTATTAGCCCTGAAGTAATAATTAGTAATATCTGTACCCTTTACAACTCCTTGTCTTTTTAAATAACCACCTGAAATTGTAAATTGGTTATTAGGCTTGCCTCCGGAAACGCTTACGTCATAGTTCTGCCTCCAGGCTGCCCTGGTACCCAGTTTTTGCCAGTCAGTATTGATTTGCCAAACTGAATCATTAGGGTTTTGAAATGCTGACGGATCTCTACCTGTATTTTCAAAAGCAGACACAAACAATTTACGTTGTTGTTCTGATGTTAATACCTTATACATCTTGGCAATTTTTTCAACCCCGGTATTGGCATTAAATGTAATCATAGTTTCACCGGCTTTTCCACGACGAGTGGTTATTATTACAACGCCATTAGAAGCCCTGGCGCCATATATTGCAGTAGCCGAGGCATCTTTTAGAATGTTCATTGAAACTATATCCTGAGGATTAATAGTAGAAAACTCTGCACTTGATAGTGGAACCCCATCAACAACAATTAAGGGCTGAACACTGGAAGTAACAGACCCTGCGCCACGAATTTTTATTGAAAAACGTCCATTTAAATCGCCGCCGGTTTGCGCAACCTGAACGCCACTGGCTCTACCTTGTAATGCATCCGCAAAAGAAGGCACAGGGCGGCTTTGTATATCTTTCTCAGATATGGTTGATACCGCACCTGTAAGATCTCTTTTCCTCTGCGTTCCATACCCCACTACCACTACATCGCTCAAATCAGCAACCGCTTCCTCCATTACAATATTGAATACAGTCTGACTCCCGGTTTTTATGGTTTGAGAGGCATACCCCACAAAAGAAAAAACCAGTTCCACATGATTGGCAGAAGGTACTGATAGCTGAAACCGTCCACCAGCATCGGTAACAGTGCCGGTTTTAGTACCCTTTACTACCACGCTTACCCCTTCAAGAGGTTCATTATTGTTATTGGTTACCCTGCCGCTGAGGTTGATGTCTGCCGGGGGTGAAAGGGTAGCTGATACGGGCTGAAGAGCGAAATGCGGGTATACCTCATTTTTCCATTTAATAAAAACGGTGTTCTCTTCGATGGTAAAATCCAGTGGTTGGTTTTTCAGCACCTGGCTCAGAAACTCCTCCAGGGGCATATTTTCTTCATGGATCGTTACCGGCTTTGCCTTGTTTACCTGGCTGGCTTTGTAACTCACAAAATAGCCGGTTTGTTCCTTGATGGTTGAAAATACTTTCTCCAGCGGCACATCCTTTCCTGAAAAAGTGACGGTCTGGGACAAGCCTGTGGCAGCCGTTTGCAAGCAAAGTCCTAATAGCAGAACAGTAGTAAGTTGCATCACTCGCAAAGTTTTGGGTAAAATTCCGCCGATACCAACATATCGGTGGACAAAAGCAGTTAATTGCATACTTTTGAGCTGTTTTTGGGTTAATGAATAAAATGTCTGTTGAACCGGTATTTTTATTAGGGTTAGCCTGGAAATTTCGCCGGGTGCTGTTGCGAGCAGCGTCCGGTTTTTATTTACAATATTGTTAAAGTTCTTGTCGCCGTTACAGGTCGCAAGTTTCAGGGTGCAGGGTGTAGGCAATTTGTAACCTGTAACCGCCTTACCTTCTAATACACCGTAAGGACTTTTCCTTCCAGTCTGAAATGGGTATCCTTATCCTGCAATCCGTTCAACACCTGCTGTAATGTGAGGTTCCTGCCAATTTCCCCCCCTAATTCTATATCACCTACGTTGCCCTCATAATGTATGTCCACATTATACCACCTTGCAATCTGCCGCATGGCTTCCGACAGCTTCGCATGATGAAAATTGAATGCCCCGTTTTTCCAGGCCAGATCCCTGCTTAAATCCGTTTCATTTATTTTACCATTCATATAGGCTTTGCCGGGTGTTAACAAAGCGCCGTTTATTTCCACCAGCCCTTCCAGAAGCGATGTTTTCACGGCAGGCTCATCAGGGTAACTGTTCACATTAAAGGAGGTGCCCTTCACCATTATTTCATCCTTATAGGTTTTCACTATAAACGGCTTTTCCGGATCCCTGGTCACTTCAAAATAGGCTTCCCCGGTAATGCTCACCACACGGGTATCTCCGGGAAAGGAGGTGGGATAAGTAATGCTGCTGGCTGCATTCAGCCATACCGTGGTGCCGTCAGGAAGCTTCAATTTATACTGTCCTCCCATGGGTGTGGCCATTGTATTATATGCTACAACCTCCGATTTTTGATAAGTTACCAACCCGTTATCATTTTGAATGGTCAGGTCGCCATCAGTGATCACCTGGATTCCGCCTTCATCTAACTCTATGGTTTTGCCATTACTTAAGGTAAGTACGGCTTTATTAGAGCCGGGAAGCACATCGTTTGCATCGTCCGTCTGTGCTAAAGCAGGAGGTGTGGAGTGTGCAGGAACCTCCTTTTTACCATTATAATAATAGAAGAACCCTGCTCCTGCAAACAGCACTGCCACGGCGGCATAGCGGATCCAGGAAGCGCCCAATAAACGTATTTTATTTTTTTTAACCCCTGCAGAGCTGTCATCTTCAAAGGGAACAACAACTGCGGTTCCCATCACAGGCACTATATTTTCCCCCTGCTCCGGCAGTGGCGTATCAGCTACCGGAGAGGTGTGGGCTACAATAGTCCGTATCATTTCTTCCACTTTCCCCTTATCATATGCAAAGTCTTCCCTGGCCTCCTGGTTATATAGGCCGGCAACTATTGTGCTTAACCTGTGCATATTTCCGGGATCATTCAACGCCTCCAGCAACTGCACTTTTTCCGCTTCGGAAAGTGTATTTGCAATATGTCCCTGCAATAAATGGTCAAAATCAATTTTTCCTTTCACATATCTATTGACACCGCATGAGCTGCTCTTGTACTATGGGGGGCAGAAAATTTTTATTTTTTTCTGATTGGGGCGAAGAAATAGCAGATCCCCGAATTAATTTCGCCATTATATAGTATTCCTTTATTTTTGCAGCCCTTCAAAGCCGGTGCGGTAGCTCTCCCGAACGCTCGGGGGGTAGAGCAAAGGACTGAACCCCGTCCCGAACATTCGGGATTCGGGGCTTGTGGCGGCGGAAGACAAGAAATTAAAATACTGGTGCGGTAGCTCAGTCGGTAGAGCAAAGGACTGAAAATCCTTGTGTCGGCGGT
>CAZREP010000041.1:0-31350 GCA_964599035.1 uncultured Terrimonas sp.
CGCCCGACAGGGAAGTGCCGATCATGCCAAAAGCCACCAGCATCCAGTTGGAGCTCCTGTTGCCTATAAAAAAAGAATCATTGTTGGAATTACGGGAAGTATAGTAGGCTACCACCAAAAGTAAAATGAAATAGCCTGCTACAAATGAAAAAAGCATCCAGGGAGACATACGATATAATTAAAGTTTATCGGGAAAGATAGAACTTTTATTTTTTATTGCATATATAGGGGCTGCATACAAACCTGTCTCCTCAACCGGGACCTCATGCGAAACAGAAGGTGGGTATGCGGTAAAATACGATTGCAAAGGAAATCCCGGTTTGCGGATGATTTTTAACAGCCTGTCATTTTTCAGGGTCCAGTATTTTTACGATCCGGTCATTCACATCCTGCAGATGATACCTGGTCATTTTATCGCTGATGGCCGGCAATGCGGCTTTGATCTCTGCCTGTAATGCACGGAGGTTGCCTTTGAGCACCGAAATAATATCGCTTTTTTTTGTATCCATCATGGCTGCAGGGGCGCCGATACGGAAAGAGATCCCCGTGGTGGGTCCTGTAAATGCCGGGCTAATGATCTGCCCGATCTTTTCCACATATGATTTCTGGAGGTTCCGCCGGTATATATCAATCGGTTTTTTTGCAACAAGCTCGCTCCATATTCCCTGTTTGAGGTCGTTAAGCATATCGACGGACTGGTAGGCTTCTTTACCCAGCTCGGCTTCCATGCTCAGCAGCTTGCTGATGGTGCCTGTGCTGATAACCCGGCTTAAAACAGCATCCTGCCTGCTGCCGATCACCGATAAGCCGGTATTGCCGATACGGTTAAGAATGTCATTGTTAACAAGCCATACCGGTGTTACAAATAGTTGCTTTATTAAAAAATCCATCGCTTCCTTTTGAACGGCTTTAGGCGTATAGCTGTATACCGTTCCGGCCTGCTCAACGGTTTTGGGCGTTTCGTAAATGCCACCTATATTTTTAGCAGCATGGCCCATGTACCGCCCGTATTGTGTTGTCAGCTCATTATATAAGCTGGAAAGATTGTCGTAGCCCGCATTGGGTTCTCTCGTCCATTCGAGAAGATGAGGGATAATGCGCTGCAAATTCTTAATGCCGTAGGTTCCCGCTTTCATAGCGTTATCACCTAGGTCTTCATTCTGAGAGCGGGGGTCATCTGCATTGGATTCCGTACCGAACCAGAAACGTTTATCTTTTAATTTTTGAATGGTCATTTTATTTAGTACCGGCACTTCCTCTTCGGGGGTTTTGGCCTCGGGGTACCACCTGTATCCCCACTCGATGGCCCATTTGTCGTAATCACCTATACGGGGGAACAGGCCTTTTTCGGAAATGCTGTCTTCTGGCTGGGCTACATAATTAAACCGGGCATAGTCCATTATGGAGGGGGTATGGCCATTTGCTGCCACCCAGGCTTTATCCCGTAATTTTTCCACAGGGGTAGTGGAGCTTGATCCGAAATTGTGCCGGAGCCCGAGCGTATGCCCTACCTCGTGCGACGATACAAAGCGGATCAGTTGCCCCATGAGCTCATCGTCGAAGGTCATTTTACGCGCCCGCGGATCTGTGGCAGCGCACTGGATAAAGTACCAGTTACGGAGCAGGTTCATTACATTGTGGTACCAGTTAATATGACTTTCCAGTATTTCCCCCGACCGCGGGTCGTGTACATTGGGGCCGCTGGCATTGGCTACTATTGAGGGTTTGTATACAATAGCCGAGTACCGGGCGTCTTCCAGGCTCCAGGTAGGGTCTTCCGACGGTGAAGGAGCGGGTTTTGCCATAATAGCGTTCTTGAATCCGGCTTTCTCAAAGGCAGCCTGCCAGTCGTTAACGCCCTGTATAAGGTAAGGGACCCACTTTTGAGGAGTAGCTGGATCAATATAGTATATGATCTGCTTTTTAGGCTCCACCAGCTCCCCTTTTTTATATTTTTCCACGTCTTCGTCCTTCGGTTCCAGCTTCCAGCGAACGATAGTGGAAATTTCTTTCACCCCCTGCGGATTGGCATCAAAATCGGTGTAGCTCCTCACGAAGTAGCCCACCCTCGGGTCGAAAAAACGTTGCCTGGCAGGCGTTTTTGGCAACAATACCAGTGAGCTGTTAAGCTCAAGGGTATACATCACGCTTTGCGTGGCGCCTCCTGTTGCGGGTGTTCTGGCCGTAAGGCTGCTGCCGCCGCCCTTGCCGTATGTTTTTACCGTTTTGATCTCTATATTAAGCGGGTAGCTTTTTATCTCCCTGATATACGATTTGTCGGACTGGTACGCACCAACCTGGAAAGCGGTTTTGGCGCTACCCGAAAAGAACAATACATCATTATCACCCGAAATATAATCGGTAAGCTCTATAACAGTGGCGGTAGAATCCGTAGGCAGCGACCTGACATCAAAGGATGCCACAATGGGCAATACGTTGGAGTTGGCAACGGCTTTATACATGGCCTGCATGGAATCTTTTGACATTTCATCGAAGGAAACTTTTTTGAGAAATAGTTTATCACCCGGGCCTTTGTCGAACCGGATCACACAGCTCCCGATCTGGTCTCCCGCATATCCAAAGAAAATATTACGCATGCCGGCAGCGGCTTTTGAAATGCGGTTTACTACAAGGATATCCCTTCCCAGGAGCGAATCTGCTATTTCAAAATAATACTTTTTCTCCACTTTGTGCACCAAAAACAGCCCGCTGTCTGTGATGGCTTTGGCAGTAATGATGTCTCTGTACGGCTGAGGTCCGCTTTTAGCGCCGGGAGCAGGGGCGACAGCGGGAGGGGAAGGGGATGGCTTTTTTTTATCCTGGGCAGTCAGCATCCCGGTAGCAGCAAGCAGCAGGAAAGCTAAAAGGAATTGTTTTGTATACATGTAAGGGATGTTGTTGGGGGTGCGAAATTAGTTATAACAAAAAGCTATGGAGCTTTTCAGGTAAGCGGGTATTTTATGGCTGTAAATACCGCCAATGCTAACATACGGCAAAGGTTCGAGTCGGCAAAAACAAAATGCAAAACTGTTGTTTGGTATAAGAAATTTGCTATATTGTGCCTCCCAAATAAATTTTTTCTGTTGGCATTTAAACGTTTTAATTTTTTTTTTCAGTAGAATTGTGAATCCAAACCACACACTTTAAAAATTGTAAAATCTTTAATTTAAAAAACAAGAGTTATGGCTGAAACTAAACCAACCGCAACCGCGTCTGCTGTGAAGGCATCAACATCAGTTCAACCTAAGGGTGGCAGCAATATCATTTCGTGGCTTGCTCCGATTGTATGTATTATTGCAGGGTATATTATCTGGAGATTTATTTTGGGCGGCGAATCCGGCTTCACCAAACCAGATCCGGAAGGCGGTTTTTGGCCCAGCCATAAAGGTCCCATAGGCCCCTGGCACCGTATGTATGAAGGCGGTATCATTGTGCCGATATTGATCGGGATGTTCCTGATGGTGATTGTGTTTTCCATTGAACGGTTTCTTACTATTAATAAATCAACAGGGAAAGGTTCCATTTCTGAATTTGTAAGAAGAGTACAGTATCACCTGGCCAATAAAAATGTAGATGCTGCACTTGCAGAATGCGACAAGCAGCAGGGTTCGGTAGGAAATGTAATGAAAGCAGGGCTTCGCAGGTATAAAGAGCTGATCTCTGATGCTGAGCTCAATACCGATCAAAAAGTAGCCGCTATTCAAAAAGAAGTGGAAGAAGCTACTGCACTGGAACTGCCGATGCTGCAAAAGAATCTTGTTTTCTTATCCACTATCACTTCTGTAGGTACATTGGTGGCGTTGCTGGGTACGGTAATGGGTATGATCAAATCGTTCGGGGCTTTGGGTGAAGAAGGTGGTGCCGGCGCTGCTGCAGAGCTTGCCGTTGGTATTGCTGAAGCGCTTTATAATACTGCCCTGGGTATCGCTACTTCGGCATTCGCCCTTATTATGTATAATGTGTTTACTACTAAGATTGACGGTATTACATATGGTATTGATGAATCCGGTTTTACCCTTACGCAAAGCTTTGCTTCCCAGTATAAATAAACCGGGAATAGCGTATGGAAATATGGTCGGTATTGCATCTTATAAGTCAATTAAAAATTTTGTGAAATGCCTAAAGCTAAAATAGCGAGGAAGAGTACCTGGGTGGATATGACCGCTTTCGTGGATGTATCGTTCCTGATCCTTACCTTCTTTATCCTTGCTACCAAATTTAAGCCTGAAGAGCCGGTGGAGGTAAAATTCCCCAGTTCGGTTTCGGCCGATAAGGTGCCCGAAATGGATGCTTTTATGGTTACGATAGATAAGGAGGGAAGGGTTTTCGTTCAGATGGATGATCCCAAGGCGCGTGAATCCATTGCCAACAACTTAAATGAAACGCGGCAATTGGGGCTTTCGCCTGCCAATATCAAAGCGTTTACCAATGCGCCCAGCATTGGCGTGCCTTTTGCAGGAATGAAAAACCTGCTGTCTATGGATCCGGAAGAGCAAAAGAATGCCAGGCAGCCGGGTATTCCCGTACCGGATTCTACCGGAGGGGAACTGTATTACTGGGTAAGAGATGCGAAATTTACCTATGCCGGCAAAAAGATCACCTGGCTGATAAAGGCGGACAATGAAACGAAGTATCCCGTAGTTAGGAATGTACTGGAAGCGTTCAAACGGAATGACATCAACAAGTTCCAGCTGGTGACCAAATTCCAGGATGCCCCTATAGGAACGCCGCTCTGGAATTCGCGTCAGGAACAGATCAAAAAAGCCTCCAGCTAGGTGGCTGAATAGATTGATCATTATTTCTTTACATTTTAAAAACCAGTTTTTATGGCATCTTTAGATACAGCGGAAGGCGGTGGCGGCGGGAAAAAAGGACCAGGCGTCAAAAAGGCCAAAAAGCTCTCTACCCGGGTGGATATGACGCCAATGGTGGATCTCGGGTTCCTGCTGATCACTTTTTTCATATTTTCTACTACCATGGCACAGCCTACTGCCATGCAGTTGATCATGCCTAAAGACACGGACAAGCTGGAGGAACAGACCAAGGTAAAGGCTTCCGGCGCTTTGACGATCCTGTTGGGCAAATCAAATGGGGTATACTATTATGAAGGAGATGATCCTACGCAGCTGCAGAGCTCCGATTATAAAAGTATAAGGGAAGTGGTCATCAACAAAAAGAAATCAACCAAGCCGGAGGATTTTGTAGTGGTGATCAAGCCCAATGATGAAGCCAATTACCAGAATGTAGTGGCTTTATTGGATGAAATGTCCATCAATGAAGTAAAAAAATATGCATTGGTGTCTATTTCGCCTGTGGAAAATGAACTGCTGCTGGCCACAGAAAAAGCCAACAATATTCAATAAAAGTTTGTGGATTTGTGCAGATCCCCGCATCTTATATTTAAATAAAAAAGATCATCATGGATGTAAGCAAAATACCGAGTGCCAGCCTTCTTGATATTATCTTTGAAGGAAGAAATAAAAGCTATGGCGCTTATGAGCTGAGGTCGAAATATAAAAAGCGGCTTACCCTTGCGCTGATCATTACCGCTTCACTGGCTGCGCTTATTATACTGATCTCTGTTTTAGGGCAAAAATTTGAAGGCCCGAAGAAAGCAGTAGTAATAGAGGCCAAAGACGTGGAACTGACCAATGTGCAGGAGGAAAAGCCACTGGAACCCCCACCTCCGCCCCCGCCAAAGGCACCAGGACCTCCAAAGATAAGAATGGCTAAATTTACGCCGCCTAAAGTGGTGAAAGACGAAGAAGTTCAGCCGGAAGAGGAAATGAAGGAGATTGAGGAGCTGAAAGAAGCTACAATAAGCACCATCAACCAGGAAGGTGTAAAAGACCTGGGTATAGTGGCGCCTCCTGTTGAGGATAAGGGTGGTGTAGTGGCAGCCCCGGTTGAGGATGATGCCGATAAGGTATTCCAGAAAGTGGAGATTGAAGCCAAATTCCCCGGTGGGGACGGTGCCTGGGCAAAGTATATTTCCAGGGAAATCAACCGGTATATTGATGAACTGCAGGAAGCCGGAAAGGCGGGTACCTGTGTGGTTCAGTTCATTGTGGACAGGGAAGGAAATATCAGTGAGGTGGAAGCCCTGACGATGAAAGGTACGAAGCTGGCAGAAATATGTGTGAACGCTATAAAAAGAGGACCAAAATGGACGCCGGCAGAGCAGAACGGACGTAAGGTGAAAGCCTATCGCAAACAGCCTGTTACCTTCCAGATCGCTGAAGAATAGGGTGTTTTAATGACCATGTTTATACAGATCCCCGTTGTTGTAAAGCAGCGGGGATTTTTTATTAGATGAAATGACGATCTGCGGTATACAGAAATATACCGTGTCGGACATGGACAGAGCAGATGAAAATTTACTGGAGACTGCGCACTGATCAAATTGTATTTTTGCGGCATGCCATATACCTTTTCAGCATGGGAGGATACGGTCGTAGCGCCGGCAACGGCTCCCGGTACCGCAGCCATAAGTGTTATACGCCTTAGCGGTAGCCGGAGCATTGCTATCGCAGATGAATTATTTACCGCCAAGGCGCTGCAGGATCAGCCATCTCATACCTTACATGTAGGACTGCTTAAAAATGGAAAGGATCAGCTCGATGAAGTGGTGGTGTCTCTCTTCAGGGGCCCCAGGTCTTATACAGGCGAAGATGTAGTAGAGATCAGTTGTCATGGCTCCCCCTTTATCCAGCAGCAGATCATTGAGGCCTGCATCCAAAAAGGCGCCCGCCTGGCCCTGCCGGGAGAGTTTACTCAAAGAGCGTTTCTGAATGGAAAGATAGATCTTACCCAGGCCGAAGCAGTGGCTGATATTATCGCTTCACAATCGCAGGCGGCCCACCAAACGGCGCTTAAGCAGTTGCGGGGTGGCTTTTCTTCCGAGTTAAAAGCTCTACGCGAACGATTGATCGGGTTTGCAGCGCTCATAGAGCTGGAGCTTGATTTTTCGCAGGAAGATGTTGAATTTGCCGACCGTTCGCAGCTGGAGCAGCTTATTGAACAGCTCACATTATCCACCACCCAATTGCTGAACTCTTTCAAATTGGGCAATGTTATCAAGAACGGGGTGAATGTGGCTATCATCGGCAAACCCAACGCCGGCAAATCAACCCTCCTGAATGCATTATTAAACGAGGAAAGGGCTATTGTAAGCGATATTGCGGGAACTACCAGGGATACCATTGAAGAAGTACTGAATATTGATGGCGTGTTGTTTCGCCTGATAGATACGGCGGGCATAAGGGAGCACGCTGCAAACAGCATCGAAAGCATGGGGATTGAAAGAAGCAGGCAAAATGCCGGAAAGGCTGATATGATCATTTACCTGGTGGATCTTACCGATACTGATCACTCGGAAATTGCCTGGCTCGATCAGTACAGCGAAAAGGTGATCAGGGTATTTAATAAATACGACCGGGTATTTCCCGGGCCTCTTTGGGAAAACGCTCCCGGCGATAAACCTGTTTCCGGCATATACATATCTGCTAAAAACAAAGAAGGTATTGAAACGCTGAAATCAATGATGTATGAAAAGGCCATCGGTGAAACCATTCAAACCGAAAATACCATTATTACCAATGCCCGCCACTATGCTGCTTTGCAAAAAGTGCTGGAGTGTCTGGGTGATATAAAAGCCGGTATGCATAATCATCTCACCGGTGATCTTTTGGCGTTGGACATCCGCCGTTGTCTGCATTACTTAGGTGAAATTACCGGGCAGGTGGAGGTAGACAGGGATATTCTTGGAACGATATTCAGTAAATTCTGTATCGGGAAATAAGACAGATTGTGTTGCTTGGTTGTCGCTGGTTGTTTTCAGGCAGTAACTATGCAATCACAACTTTGATCCCTGCAGTCTCTAATTTCTTTTGGTCTTCTTCCGGGATCCCCTCATCGGTAACCAACACATCAATATCATTGGTATTTGCAATAAATGCAAAGCTCCTTTTATGAAATTTAGTAGAATCGGCAACTACTATTACCTGTTTTGAGATCGCTATCATTACCCTGTTCAGATGTGCTTCTTCCACATTGGGAGTTGATAATCCATGCGTAACACTGAACCCGTCAACGGCAAGGAACAACTTATCGCAAAAGTAGTTTTTAAAGCTTTCTTCGGCCGTAGGGCCAATCAGTGAAAGAGAGTTCTTACGTAAAGATCCCCCCGGGATAATTACATTCACCTTAGGATGTTCCGCCAGTTGGTTGGCAATATTCATGGCATTGGTGATCACGGTCAGTTCCCCCACTGCCCCTAAATTCTTTGCTATTTCCATGGTGGTGGTTCCTGAGTCAAGGATGATGGTGTCTCCCGGTTCGATTAAGTTCGCTGCGGCTTTACCGATGCGTTTCTTTTGAGCAAAGTTTTGCTTGTTTTTATCGGATATCGTAAAATCCATCCCCACCCTGTCTATCTTGATCGCCCCGCCCCGTGCCCGGATCAACGCGTTTTTTTGCTCCAGCCTTCTGAGGTCATTGCGGATAGTAACCTCACTTACTTTTAATGCCTTGCTTAATGAGCTTACATCTACCTGTCCTTTTTTTTCCAGTTCTTCAAGAATAATCACCCGGCGTTGCAAAGTAGTTTTGTCCCCTGATTTTCGCATATGCTTACCTTCTTTGAATGCAAAATAAATGTTTCCTTTTGCATAAGGATAGAAATTTTTTTATATAAATATTTGAAATGTTTTGAAATAAAAAAATCAAAATAATACTGTAAATTGAAATATATTTGAAATAATATTCGAAATGAAATGAAAATAAATATTGAAAAATTACCGAAAGGGAGGATAACCGGGGACGCATTTATTTTTTACAAAGTACGGAAACATGGCATTCGGTTTCATGTTCCGGTAAACCGGAAAAACCTGTGATGATAATAAAGCAAACAGCGGATTTTACTATTACCGGCAAGGGAGATGCGTTGCAGTGGGATAAGGCAGCATGGACAGCTATCCCCTTTTTAATGGGGAACGGGAAAACGTATGCAACAAAGGCAAAGCTGCTGTATTCTGAAACAGGCATCTATTGTTTGTTCGCGTGTGAGGATGATACGCTGACAGCAACAATGCAGCAGGATCTCATGCCGCTGTGGGAAGAAGATGTGGCAGAGGTTTTTTTTCAGCCGGACATCTTACAAACCAATTACTTTGAATATGAAATATCACCGCTGGATTATGAGTTGCCATTGATCATTTTTAATTCAGGCGGAAACCTTAACAGGTGGACCCCGTTTCAGTACCCTGATGACCGGAAAACAAAGCATGCGGTAACAGTACAGGACGGGGAGCAATTACCGGGTGCTCCGGTAAGCGGCTGGACAGCAGAGTTTTTTATTCCTTACACGTTAATGAAGCCGGTATTGGATAAGCCCCCGGTACCCGGCTCAAGATGGAAGGGTAACCTGTACAGGATTGATTACGATCATGAACAGGAGGAAACTTTATGGGCGCTGTTTAAAAATAACGGCAATTTTCATGAGTACGACAATTTCGGTTTTTTTCATTTTGAATAAAAAATAGGGTATGATCTCAAACGAGAAAAGTTTAAAAAGCAACAGCCGCAGGGACTTCCTGAAAGGTTCTTCAGTAGTAGTTGGAGGAATGATCCTTGGTTCAGCGCTCCAGGCGCAGGCTTTGGGCAGGAAAATACAGGCTGACCCGATCAGGATCGCGTTAATAGGTTGTGGAAGCAGGGGAGCGGGCGCTGCAGTAGATGCATTAAAAACCAACAATAATGTGGTGCTGGTTGCTATGGCAGATGTATTCAAAGATAAACTGGATGAAACCTACAGTACACTGTTAAAGATTGATGCAATAAAGGATAAGGTAAAAGTACCGGCTTCGAATAAGTTTGTAGGATTGAACGGATATAGTAAAGCCATAGCGGCAGCCGATGCAGTTTTACTGGTCACTCCACCTGCTTTTCGTCCCCTGCATTTTGAAGCATGCATTAAATCCGGCAAGCATGTATTCATGGAAAAGCCCCTGGCAAGCGATGCGCCGGGCATCCGCAAAATCCTGGAAACCGGCAAGCTGGCGGATGCCAAGGGGTTAAAAGTGGTGGTGGGTTTGCAAAACAGGTATGATCCGGGCTATAAGGAAATGGTAAAGCAGATACAGGAAGGCACCATCGGGCGGATCATTTCTGTAACTGATTACTACCTGATCGGGCCGGTAAAGAAGGTGCAAAGGCAGGCAGGGCAAACGGAACTGGAATATCAGCTTCGCAACTGGAGATATTTTAACTGGCTTTGGGCAGGATCTCCTGCCGGGTTGCAGATACATAACACCGATGTGGTGAACTGGGCAAAAAATGCCTACCCGGTAAGAGCACAGGGAATGGGCGGCAGATCATCATTGACCGGTCCGGATACCGGCGATATTTTTGATCATTTTTTTATTGAATACGAATACGCGGACGGAACAAAGCTTAACAGCCAGATCAGACATATTGAAGGAACATGGAATAAAGGAGGCGCTTATTTTTATGGAAGCAACGGAACAGCGAGTTTACAGGGAGGGATAAGGAACAGCGAAGGAGAAAGGATATGGCGTAATCCTAACAAAGATTCCGAAAGCGCTTACCAGATAGAGCATGATGTTTTTTTTGATGCGATCAGGAACAATAAACCCCTCAACGATACCGAATGGGGTGCAATGAGCACTATGACCACCATTATGGGGCGTATGGCTGTTCATTCAGGAAAAATGGTGGAATGGGATGAGGCGTTGAATTCGGAGCTGGTGCTTGCACCAATGGAATTGGACTGGGATAGCGAGCCCCCTGTAAAGCCTGATAAAAACGGGAAATACCCGATCTCATCTCCCGGTCAATCAAAAGTTTTATAAAGATGACAACGAGGATTATGGCGTTGCTTATGGCATTGCTGGTAATATCCTGTCATTCGGGGCGGCAGGTGCAGTTAGGCGGAAGCATATCATTATTTAATGGGGCTGATTTAACAGGGTGGATCAATGTTAACCAGGCGCCCGGCAACTGGCTGGTGAAGGACGGGCATATAGCATGTGCCGGAAAAGTACCGGCATACTTAAGCTATGAAAATTCGTGTGAAGCATTTACACTGGAGTTTGATTATTTACCGAAGCAGGCAGATACCAATGCCTTCCTGGTTTTACATACCGATATGCTTCCATCGGTAGGCTCACCGTTTCCCGACGGAGAAAAGATCATTTTCAAAGCAGGTAAAGAAAGTACCAGCGACCGCCATTGGGACCGTTATAAAATACAATATAGCCGGGGCTTGGCTACGGTATGGGTGAATGGAGAGGAATATGCCGGTTTTACGGTGCCGCAGGCATCCGTTCCCCGGCATTTTAGTTTTGTATCCAACAGGGCTTCTTTTTTGGTAAGGGCCATATCTCTTCGCAATATTTCCCCAAAAACCAATAAAACGGAAGGTGATCCTGGCGGTTTTTATTTCCAGTCGCTTTACAACAATACAGACCTGCATCATTGGAAAATGAAGCCGGGGCACGAAGGGCACTGGACCGCACAGAACGGGGTAATCAACTATGATGGCAGGAGCAGCGAGAAAGACAAATGCCTGTGGAGTAAAAAGTCGTTCCGGGATTTTATACTGGTAGCCGATGTGCGTTTAACAAGAAAGCCGGAGCCGGCACTGTCACCTGTAGTATTGCCTAACGGAGAAAACGCGCTCAATGCAGATGGCAGCATACAGCAGATGGAAGTTCCTTACGCCGGTGATACGGGCATCTATCTCAGGGGGGATTCTAAAAACCAGGTAAATATTGGTTATCGTTATATTGGTTCAGGAGAAATTTATGGTTACAGGGTAGATAAAAATCTCCCTCCAGAAATAAGGGCAGGTGTAACCCCGGTAAAAAAAGCAGACAGACCGCCGGGAGAATGGAACCGTTTTGTGATCACATTAATAGGCGACCGTATTACGGTGGTGCTCAACCATGAAACGGTGATCAGCAATGCGCAACTGCCGGGTATTCCGCAAGAAGGAGCCATTGCGCTCCAGGACGATCATGCAGATAACAACCTTTTTCAATTTGCCAATATTTACATCCGCGAGCTATAAAAAATCTACACGGTAACAGGAACATATGAAACTGTACAATAAATATCATAAGAAATGCAGCATTGTAGTAGGTATACTGATGAGCTGTTTGATGGTTTTTTCGCAGTCGGGAAATCATTCCAGAGTAATTGGCCTGTTAAATAAAGAATATGCCGGACTGGTTGAGTTGTACCGGGATCTGCATGCTAACCCGGAATTATCCTTGCAGGAAAAAGAGACTGCCGCCCGCATGGCAAAGGAATTGGCGGCTGCAGGCTTTGAAATAACAACAGGCATCGGAGGTTACGGCGTTGTGGGCGTTCTGCGTAACGGCCCGGGAAAAGTAATACTGGTTCGCACAGATATGGATGCTTTGCCCATAGCAGAAAAAACCAATGCTCCCTATGCCAGCAAGGTACAGGCAAAAGATGAAAAAGGCAATCCCGTTCCGGTTATGCATGCCTGCGGTCATGACATGCATATGGCGGTATGGACAGGTGTAGCCAGGATCGTATCACAACTAAAAAGCAACTGGAAAGGCACGCTGGTCTTTATAGCCCAACCTGCCGAAGAGCCGGGCTTGGGTGCACTGAATATGATTGAAGACGGGTTATTTACAAAATTTCCGGAACCTGATTATGCGCTTGCTTTGCACGTAAATTCTGCTGTTGAGGCAGGAAAGGTGGGGTTTTGCCCCGGATATAGCCTGGCTAATATTGACAAGCTGGATATTACCGTAAAAGGAAAAGGCGGGCATGGCGCCAGCCCACATACGACCGTAGATCCCATCATGATCGCTTCCAAGCTGGTGCTGGCTTTTCAGGATATTGTAGGGCGTGAAGTGCCTGCTGTAGAACCTGCTGTTATATCTGTAGGTACTATTCATGGCGGAACAAGCAGTAACAGTATTCCGGACAGGGTACAAATGCAGGTAACCGTCAGATCGCTGAACCCGGACATTCAACGAAAATTGATTGAAAGTATAAAAAGAACCTGTGAGGGTATAGCACATTCCTGTGGCGCGAAACCGGAAGATTATCCTGTGGTAGAGATCATAAAGCCCGGGTTACCGGCTGTTTTTAATGATATTACACTATCTGAAAAACTCTCTGCACACCTGAAAACTGTGCTGGGAGATGAAAATGTGCTGCTGCTGGGACCTGAAATGTTTGGAGAAGATTTCAGCAGGTATGGCACTACCAAAGCGCATATGCCTTCTGTGCTGTATTCTGTTGGCGCGGTGCGAACAGAAGATATGAAAGCGGAAGCAGAAGGAAAAATAAAGCTTCCTTCCACACACTCTCCGGTTTTTATCCCGGATACGGAACCGGCTTTAAGAACGGGAGTGATAAGTATGTCATCCGCCATACTATACCTGTTAAACGATGATCGTAAAAAGCGTTAATTCCCATGATTATTACTGATCGTTTCAATAGCAACCATATTATCTGTGAAGGGAAACCATATCTTTTTTTCAGCGGCACTTCTTATCTGGGAATGAATTACAATACCCGGTTCAGGGAGCTTATTACCGAAGGAATGGAGCAATACGGCAACAATTACGGCAGTTCCCGTAATTCCAATTTCAGGCTGAAGGTGTATGAAGAAGCGGAATCATTACTTGCCCTGTTTACCGGCGCTCCCGCCGCGTTAACCGTTTCATCAGGATTTATGGCCGGACAACTGGTCGTTGATATGCTGCAGGAAGACAATTACTTTGTGTTTGCGCCAAATACGCATCCTGCTGTATGCCGCCGCCAGGCTGATTTTTACGAAGGTGATTTTCAGTGGTGGACAGAAGATATAGCCGGTGTAATTACTGCGCAGGAGGCAGATAAAATTGCGATTGTATGTAACTCCAATGATCCCTTATTCTGCAAACCCTACAGCTTTGACTGGGTATTTTCTTTGCCTGTAAATAAAGAAATAACACTGGTGATAGATGATTCGCATGGTATAGGTGTTACGGGCGAACATGGGCAGGGTATTTACAATAATATCCGGCATCAGGAAAACGTCAATCTTATTGTTGTCGCTTCTTTAGCCAAAGCTGTGGGTATTCCGGGCGGCGTTGTTTTAGGCGCTTCCGGCACGATCGGGCAATTGCGGGCAAACCCATTCTTTGGAACATCGTCTCCCATAGCGCCGGGCTACCTGTATGCTTTCACAAAAGCCGGTCAGGTGTATAATGATGCCAGAAAGCAGTTGAATGAAAATATCGGGTTATTTAATCGTGTACTCCCCAACAGGAATATGTTCAATGCGCTTGCCGACTATCCTGTTTTTTACACTGCCAGGCACATCCTGCCAGACTTTCTTAGCAAGCATGGGATACTGATCTCCGGCTTCGCCTATCCGCGGCCGGAAGGAGCGATGGTTACCAGGATAATCATAAACAGTGAGCATACTGAAAAAGATATTGAGCACTTGGCACATTGTCTTCAATTGTTTGAGGACAGCATTTAACAATATGAACCATTAATAAAACAATCAAATGAACGTTTCTCTTAATCCCCGCAAAACAGACATCCGGGCAATCGCAATTTGTTGCGCACTGTTTTTTATTCTGGGCTTTATAACATGGGCCAATGGTACCCTCATCCCGTTCCTTAAGCTGTCGCTCGACCTGGAAACCGATCTGCAGGCATTTTTCGTTACTTTTTCCTCTTATATAGCCTATTTTTTCCTGGCATTGCCCAGTTCCTGGATCTTAAAAAAAATAGGTTTTCATAACGGGCTGGTGGTAAGTCTTGTTATCCTGGGGCTTGGCGCATTGATCTTTATACCAGCCGCGGATCACAGGAATTACGCTCTTTTCCTGACGGCTATTTTTGTTCAGGGATCAGGAATGGCCTTATTGCAAACTGCCATCAATCCCTATCTAAGCATAATAGGGCCGATAGAGAGCGCTGCGCAGCGTATGTCTGTTGTTGGCTTCTTCAATAAGTCTGCAGGCATCATTGCGCCTGTTTTATTAGGTACGCTGTTCCTGAAGGATGCAGCGCAGGTAACAGCCAGGCTGGATGCAGCCGTTGATACGGCCGCGCGTGAGAGTATTCTGGCTGAATTGCTTCAAAGGGTGCATGCTCCTTATATTGCATTGGCTGTATTATTTGTTTCGTTTGCCGTGTTTTTGAAATTCACCAGGTTGCCGGAGGTAGATATGGATACAGCTGAACCGGTGAGTGAAGACCCGACACAAAAGGGCAGAGCCAAAAGCAGCATATTTCAATTTCCCCACCTGTTTTTAGGCGCGCTGGCAATATTTTTTTGTGTTGCGGCAGAAGTGATGGCGGGAGATATTATCGGCGTATATGGCAGGGAGTTAAGCGTGAACAGTTTTTTTCTTACTTACGCTACTGCATTCACCTTGTCGGGTATGCTGCTGGGTTATATAGCCGGTATGATAGCTATTCCTAAATATGTATCGCAGCAGGCGGCATTGCGCATCTGTACCATAACAGGCATGCTGTTTACTGTGATCTCCGTATTTACAACCGGAACAGTATCGTTCATTTTTGTTGCATTGCTGGGTATAGCCAATTCGCTTTTGTGGGCAGCCATTTTCCCCCTCGGTATAAAAGGCTTAGGCGGTTTTACCAAAACCGGATCAGCGATCATGATCATGGGAATAGCCGGCGGTGCTGTCTGGCCACTGGTGTATGGCTATATTAAAGATCATTTAGGAGTGCATTTTCAATATGCATTCCTGTATGCAATGATCCCGGCTTATGCTTATATGCTGTACTTCGGTATAGCAGGACATAAAGTGGGTCAAAGAGCCGATTAATCAATAAGCATGAATATGAAATCGTTAATCAACCTTATCTTTTTGATTTGTTTGAGCAACCAGGCGTATCCGGATGGCAGCCATAACAGCTATGGCGATAGCCTCCCGCCTATAGCCTCCCGTTACCCCAATGATGTGGGTATAGAAAAAGACAGCAATGTATTATTTACAGAAATGTTCAATGATGGATGGGATAATATATTCAGGCGTTACACTGATATCAAAAACGAAGAAGGCATGTCTGTTTCCAAAGAAGATATTCCTGAAGGAAGCAGACAGGCGGCGCTTACGATCACCAACATCGGGGGAGTAAACGATGGCGGGCATCTTTTTAAAAAATTTACACCCGGGTTCGACAGTACTTTGTTCATTCGGTATTATGTGAAGTATCCTTTAAGCTCAAAAGGATTTATTCATCATCAGTCTGTAGGGATTGGCGGATATAACCCTCCCAGTGATTTTCCTTTGGGTATGGCAGGGATATGCGGGCCGGGAGACAAACGTATGGGAATATCGTATGAGCCGAGAAAGGAGCAGGCAATGGATACTTATTTGTATTGGGGCGATATGAAGAGCTGGAATGGCGGCACAAGCTGCTACGGGAACGATATGGTCAATGGCAGCCCCACAGCCAGGAACCTGGATTGGGATAAATGGATGTGCGTTGAAATAATGATCAGGTTGAACAACCCGGTAACGGCTTACAACGGTGAATTGAAAATATGGCAGGATGGCGTATTGGTCGGGCATTGGGGTCCGGGCTTCCCCAATGGAACATGGGATAAAGACTCATGGTTTAACATCCCGGATGCTGCTCCGTTCGAGGGGTTTCGCTGGCGTACTGACGCCAGGCTGAAACTATCTCACATCTGGATTAAGTTCTATGATTCCCAAAGTCCGCCCGGTGTTTCGCATCATATTAAATACAGCAACGTGGTAGTTGCCAAACAATACATAGGACCCATTAGAAGCAATTAATAATACTTTAAATAACTTAAACCATGAAGCTTATATCTTATCTTCTTTGTTGCTTAATGTGGATAGTTGCATGCAACAACAAGGCGTCCATTACCGAAGTGCTGGTTGATTGCTCTCAGGATACGGTTGCAATACCTTTTACTTCATTTGAAGATCTTACTTCGCCAAAGGTTGAATCGCTCCGCACAAGGTTTCGTCCTGATACTGTGTTTCATGATGAGCAGGATGAGTTTAAACGCATTTTACTGCTACGTAGTTGGATATCAGGCATCATTAAGATCAGCGATTTTGAGCCGGAGTACCCGGGGCACGATCATGCAGACAGTATCCTGGAAGCGGCATTAAAGGGACAGGGGTTTCATTGTGGCCATTATATGATCGTTCAGAATGCCGTAATGAACGCATATGGATATGTTACCCGTTGTATAGGCGCCGGCGCAGGAGTGAAAAACGGAAAGGGCGGACATCATGGCGTCAACGAAATATGGAGCAATACCTTCCACAAATGGTTTTTGAGCGATGCCAAGTATGATCATCATTTTGAAAAAGATGGTATCCCTTTATCGGCATTGGATGTGAGGGAAGAATATCTTAAGAATAAAGGAAAAGATGTACAGATGCTGAAGGGTAGCAGCCGTGACGTGATAGATTCCGACAGAGTGAAAGACAAAACTGGAAAATGGAAGCATGTGAGCAAAGAAGCATTTATGCAAACATTTACATGGATAGCATGGGAAGCGTCGAACGATCGCTTTGTGCACTGGCCTGATAATGATGATGCGCTTTCCAACCTGCTTATATATAAAGATGAGTATTCGGACAGCAATACCTGGATATGGGATGGGAAGCCCCATTGGGCCTATGCAGCAAACAGGTTTACCCGCATTGCCGATAAAAGCGCAATAGAATGGCGTCCGGATAACGTTTTTATAAAGACTGCATCTGAAAAAGATAAAGCTACTATCAGGCTAAGGTCGCATATGCCAAACCTTAAAACGTTTCAAATGAAAAATGAGGGAGACAGCACCTGGCAGAATATTGGAGATTCTGTAGTGTTAACCTTTGCCGGACAACCTGAAAAGATATTTTTCCGCCCGGTGAATCTTGCCGGTGTAGCCGGGAAAGAATGCAGTATTGCTTTGCAGTAGAGAAGTGAATGCACCCCCATCAATGCTGTTGATCATATCTTAAGCCTGTTCAATATTGTTTTATTTTCTGGCTACCTGGCTGTTGTATGCCCGTTAGGTTGTATCAAACGGTCCGGATTGTTTTCCTGTTCCGATCTCTACGTTTATATGCTGCGGTCATTCTGAAAATTTCCTTTTGAAGTATTTGGGTTTAGAGAAAAAGGCCTAACAGTATCTTTACTTCAAAAAGAAAGATAACGAAATAGTATTTTTGTCATACTAAATATTTTGAAAGGAAATTAATCTTACATATTTTTACTTTTCCAAAAAATGAACAGGAATGAAAACTGTGCTCCTCCTATTTTTAAAAAGAAAAGTAGTATCAATTATCGCGCTGGCATTATCTACACAGTTTATTATAGCCCAGCCGGTTGATCTGGCAATGCTTCCACAACCGAAAGAAATTTCATTCAAAGGACCGGCTTTTACAATACATGACCGGGTAAATATTGTAGCGGGTAGTGCTGCCGAAGACAAATTTGCCGCTGAAGACCTGGCGCAATTTATACGCCGGGAATTGGGTGTGGAAGTCGTTGTAGGTGCACCCCATTCGGGGGAAGCATCTATCGTTTTAAAACGTACAGGCAAAGACAAAACCCTGGGTACTGAAGGCTACCGGGTATTGGTAAGCGCACAAAAGTTTGAAATAGCCGCTTCGGGCGCTGCCGGTTTATTTTACGGGGTTCAAACTGCCAAACAATTATTTCAGAAAAATGGGTCCGACATATTGGTAAAAGGAGTGGAAATACAGGACTGGCCTGACACAAAACAGCGGGCGGCTCATTACGATACCAAACACCACCAGGACACCAAAGAATATGTAAAAAGCTTTATCCGTGAGCTTGCCAGCTATAAAATGAATATGCTGATATGGGAGTGGGAAGATAAATTCGAATATCCCAGTCACCCGGAAATAGGGGCGCCGGGCGCATTCACCATGCAGGAAATGCAGGAGCTCGCCCGGTATGCCCGCCGGTATCATGTGCAGATCGTGCCATTGGTGCAGGGGCTGGGTCATGTAAGTTTTATTTTAAAGTGGCCGCAATTTGCTCACCTGCGTGAAATACCTGCTTCTAATTTTGAGATCTGTCCATTAAAAGAAGGGAGCTATAGTTTGCTGATGGATCTCTGGAAGGATGCAATGGAAGCAACACCCGGGTCTTCATTTATTCATATAGGATCGGATGAAACTTATGAACTTGGCGCCTGTGAACAGTGTGCGAGAAGGGTGAAAGAAATAGGCAGAAGCGGTTTGTTCCATCATTTCCTCGGTAAGTCAACCCGCATGCTCAAACCTTACGGGCGCGGAGTGATGAACTGGGAAGCGCCAATGGGTTGGGCAAAAAGCCGGTTGAGCGTTTATCACAGGGATCAAAAGGAAACAGACTCCAAAATTGTACCGGAAAAAGGAATGGTGCTGACAGAGTCGTATGATTATGAAACACCGGATCTGAAATATGCCAAAGAAGCGAAATCGCTGGGGTATCCCGTATATGCCTACGACCCTAATCCCGGTATTGAAATGTTGTTCCTGCCTTATTTTTTTTCAAAGAACAAAGATGTAAAAGAGCCTGGTGCACTTGAGAATTCTTACAAATTTCTGGTGCAGCATCTTGGTAAGGGCGTATTTGACGGGGTGATCCGCACTTCCTGGGATGATTCCGGGTTGCCTATGCAGGCATGGATGTTGTGTTTTGCCACCACGGCTGCATATTCCTGGAATGTGAATGGCCCCTCGCTGCAGGAGTTCCCGTCTTTATTTTACCGTAACCGGTATGGCAGACAGGCGGCAGGTGTGGATTCCCTCTATTTTATGCTGAATGAGGCCGCTTATTTTTATATGGAAAGTTTTGAAAGGAGGGTCTGGCATTGGGGTGAGATCGGTAAAACCCATTTACCGGATCTTCCGCGTGGCGATGCATTGGAGTATGACCCTTTCTGGAATACCGAATATGCTGACCGGGTGAAGGAAGCCGGTATTTTCCTGAAAAAAATGAATACCGCTATTGCGATCTGCGACAGGCTGATAGCATTGTCTGTAAAGAACGTGTATGACATAGAGGTCTTTAAAACACTTTGCCAGCTTGCGCGGCATACAGCGCTTACTTATCTTGACCTTTCGCAGGTAGAATATGCCGTCAGGCAGGCCCACCAAGAGCGATTTATTAGTTATGATACCAGTTTCTATTACCTGAAAAAAGCTGAGCAGATCGTAAAAAATAACCTTGAACGGCGCAAAACTATATTTAACGGATTGTGCGCGGTATGGGAGCGTACGCGATTGCCGAAAGGAATGTCTGCTCCGGGTAAGCAGTACTTTTTCGAACAGGATCGTACCCGGCATTTTGCTAACCGTGTGCCGGGAATGAATTATCTGATCTATGATGAAGAAAAGCTGGGATTAGAATCATACTTAGCACAGTTGCAGGAGTATATGGTTTTTTTCAGCAACCGTTTTTTGAACCTGCCCAAAGCCGATTGACCACCCTCATTAATATACATTTAAATTCTTTTGCTGCCAATTCCAGCGGTCTGCATGACTACTCATTAAAAAGGCGCATGATTACCAATCTTCCGCGGCCGTATTTCCCGGTTTCCGAATTCAGGGTGCCAATAGTATATAGCTGAATATCAATCCGCTGTGGAAGTCCTGGGGCAAAGGAGCCAGTCGTACAGGGCATGATGGAATAGATTTTTTGTGCTGTATGCTTTTATTGAAGCTTCCAAACGAAAGCCACCCATTAATGAGCAGATGCGGCAGCCGCAAAGGAAAATACGTTGCGTACGCTGCGAGAAATTATTGGAAGAGTATGCAGTGGCTTTCTTTATCGGAAGGCTTTTCTTATTTCCTGTTCATGTTTGTTTTACCTCTTGTTTAGTAATATTTCGAAAATAAAATAGTAAATAAAAGAAAAAATTTTTGGTTTTAAATAGCAATAAATATAATTTTATAAGCGAAACGAAAATTTAATTATTAATTAAATCTTTTGTAATCTTTTAATTTAATTAATTTTACCAAAATCATCTGTAAATGAAACGAAATTTTTTGACCCTTTGCTTAATTTTCTTCGTTTCCGCCCTTTTGGCAGAGACAGAGGCATTTGCACACGCTGCTTCAGTAGCCGGCACAGCAGTGATAAAAAAAGAACACTTCAATGCGGAAAATGCCAAAGCTGGCGGCAGCAATATTTTCCGGGCTATAAAAGGTGTGGTAACCGATGAAAAAGGCGCCGTGCTGAGCAATGTTTCTGTTGTTGTAAAATCAACAGGCAATGGCACAGCTACCAACAGCAAAGGTGAATTTACAATAGAGGCACAACCCGGAGATGTACTGACCTTTTCTATTGTTGGTTATAAAGCCGTTTCAGTTACAACAGGTGATGAGGCTATACTATCAATTAAAATGTTGCTGGACATTACAGAAGTGAATGAAGTGGTAGTAACCGCTATCGGGGTGGAACGCCAGAAGAAGTCGCTCGGTTATGCAACCACTGTGGTAAGCGGCGCTCCGCTCGCAGAGGTCAGGGAAACGAATATCATCAACTCTTTAGCCGGGCGTGTAGCCGGGGTTTATGTAAACCAGGGAGCAGGCGGGGCAGGCTCAGCGGCCTACGTGGTAATAAGAGGCGCTAAATCTTTTAATACTGCCAAAAACCAGCCTTTGTATGTGGTAGATGGTATCCCGATCCTTAATGAGAGCAATGTGCGCGAACAGGGTGGAGCGCAGTTTGACTTTGGAGATGGCATCAGCAATATCAACCCTGATGATGTTGAATCCATAACCGTATTAAAAGGTCCCAATGCTTCCTCTCTGTATGGCTCGCGGGGAGCAAACGGCGTAATACTGGTAACCACCAAAAAAGGTAAATCAGGCAGGGGGGTAAACGTAAGTTTCAACTCCAACGCCACTTTTGAAAAGCCCAATACCATCCCTAAATTTCAACGTACCTGGGGTGGCGGCTACGATGATGATTATGCTTCATTTGACGAGGTAACGCTTGCCGATGGAACCAAAGCATGGAGCTGGCCCAACTGGCTGATTGATAACTGGGGCGGAAAGCTGGACGGAAGGCCTATCGTTTTCCAGGATATTCCCGATGCGGCTCCCATACCTTATACTGCTATAAGCGATAAAGAGCTGATGAAGTTTTTCAATACGGGTCAAACGTTCACCAATTCGCTTACATTATCTGGCGGTAATATTGCTACCACTTACCGCGTATCTGCATCCAATATGGATAATAAAGGCATTACGCCGCGGTCCGGCTTAAGCCGCAAGACTTTCGATGTACGGTTAAATTCAGAACTCTCAAGCAAGCTGTCGCTTGCTGTAAAAGCTAACTATATCAACCAGAAAGGCAAAAACAGGCCGGGCATCGGGGGCAGCTTTCTTGACGCTACCACCAACCTGCAATTAACACCGGTGTTTATTCCACTCAGCTTTATGGAGAACTACCTGAATCCGAACGGAACGGTCAGGAATTTCAGATCGCTGCCGGTAAATCCCTATTGGGTGGTTAATAAAGTAGACGCCAACGATACCAGGAACCGGCTGATAGGATTTGTGTCACTGGAGTACAAGCTGCTGAACTGGCTGAAGATCATGGGGCGCACAGGGATAGATTATTATACGGATAACAGGAATATTACGGTACCGGATAAAAACCCGGTGGGCGGTTACCAGACAGGGTATGTCAACAACGAAACTGCCACCACCAGTGAAAACAATAATGATTTCCTGGTTTCCGCTTATGGCCGGGTTGCCAGTAAGATCAATGGCTCTTTCTCGGTTGGCGGAAATAACCGGGTGTTCAGGTATGAGTCTGTGCAACAGGTGGGCACGAACCGTGACCTTGAAAATCTCTGGATCATAGAGAATATGAGAAGTGTGCAGAACTACAAATTCATCAACAGAAAGACAGTCAATTCGCTCTATGCTGCTGGCCAATTGAGTTACGATAATTACCTGTTCCTGGATATTACCGGCAGAAACGACTGGTCATCTTCCCTGGGTATCAATAATTACTCCTTCTTTTATCCTTCTGTTAGTTCCAGCTTTGTTTTTTCAGATATGCCTGGCTTTAAATCGGGTCTGCTCTCGTATGGCAAGCTGCGCCTGTCTTACGGAATGGCGGGCAATGATGCAGATCCGTACCAGACTGCAGCAGGATATTTTTTGGGTGCGACTCCCTACATTGGCGGGCAAAGAATGCTGAGCATAAGCTCCAACGTGCCCCTGGCAGATTTAAAGAATGAGCTTACTTCATCGTTTGAGGCCGGTACAGAGCTGAAGCTTTGGGATAACCTCAATATTGATTTCACCTACTACGATGCCACTACAAAAAATCAGATCATGCGTGTAGTGCTTCCTGTTTCTACAGGGTTTAGCACTCAACTGATCAATGCCGGCGCTATCCGCAACCGTGGGTTTGAGGCTGTAGTGTCCGGTTCAATTGTCACATCACCTGCTTTTCAATGGAACGCCTCATTGAACTTCTCCAGGAATTTTTCTAAAGTGGTAGAACTTACCGATAACATCAAAGAGTTTACGCTCTTCAATGCCGGCGCGGCAATTGTTGTTCAGGAAGGGCAGCCTTACGGAAATATTGTGGGCAGCGCTTACGAAAGGAGCCCGGAGGGAAGGATGGTTGTTGATGCGGAAGGTACACATCGTATTGCCGACAGTGTAAAAGTGCTGGGAAATATACAACCGAAAATACTGGGAGGCTTCACCAATACTTTTTCATATAAAGGCTTTGAATTGAGGGTGCTTATTGATGCCCGTATCGGGGGAAAAGTGTATTCACGGACAAAACAGGACCAATGGCAGAAAGGCACAGGTGTGGGTACCGAAGATCCGGGCAACTTTATTGTAGACGGGGTAGTAGAGCAACCCGATCATAGTTATGCTGAAAACACCAAGGTTATTACCAGGATGGCAATGTTCGCTAACAGGGGCTGGAGCAACCTGGTAGAGGAATTTGTATTAGATGCGTCAACGGCTGCCTTGCGTGAAGTAAGCTTGTCGTGGGGGTTAAAAAAGGACTTCTGGAATAACAGGATCAAAGGGGTGACCCTTTCGCTGGTAGGAAGGAACCTGGCGTACATCTACCGGTCAAAAGAGTTTAAAGCGATGGGAATATCCGCGGAATCCAGCTTTGCGCCTACGGCAGCCGCCCAGGGCGTAGAATCCCGCAACATGCCTGTGCTCAGAAGCATCGGGGTGAACCTGAACGTTAATTTTTAATTCTTTTAATAAGCATATATGAAACATATATCATTGAAATATTTATTGGTGGCCGGCGTGGTTATTGTCTCAGGCGCCTGTACCAAAGACTTTAAAGAAATAAATACCAACCCCAGGATTGTAACAGAAGATATAGCCGACCCCGCTTTACTGCTTACGCATGTCCAAAAAAATTCAATGTTTGGCATGGCAAATAATGACACCCGGCTGGAAGCGTATTCCGGTTATATCGGAAATAATACGATCGCGAGCGCTTTCACCAGGGGACCCTGGGGCAGCCCCTTTTCAACATTTTACACCTCATACCTGATCAATCTCAATGAATCGATCCGGCTCTCTTCACGGGATGAGAAGCTGGCAAATCTTACTTCTTTTGGAAGGATATGGCGCGCATGGTTGTATAGCAGGCTCACTGATCTTTATGGCGATATACCTTATACTGAAGCTGCCAAAAGCGTAACGGAAATTAATATTGCCCCGGCATACGATACACAGGAGTCTGTTTATACCGATATACTGAAAGAACTGAAAGAGGCTGTTGCCATATTGAAGCAAAGCGACGGAACAAGGCTCAATATCGGCAATAAAGATCTTATTTACAACGGGGACGTGGAAAAATGGATACGCCTGGGTAACTCACTGCGCCTTCGCCTCGCAATGCGGATCAGCTATGTGGCGCCCACGGTGGCATCAGCCCATATTAATGAAGTGATAACTGAAAATTTAATTGTTCAGAATGATCAAAATGCAATACTGGTGGCCGGACCAGCCAGCGAAGCAGCCGACGCTAACAGAAGTCCTAATTACAACGGTATACCTGGCGGCGCAAAAGAATTCCGGTGGGCAAGCTTTACCATGGCAGAAACACTTGAAGAGCTGAATGACCCCAGGGCTTCAAAATTCATTGATTTAACATCCATAGGCGATTATTTTGGTATTATGCTCAATTTGTCTCCCGATGAAAAAACGGTTGATCTTGGCAGGCCATCTTCCTCCCTGTCGGCACTGAGTGATTTGTTCTGGCGCTCTGATTTCAGGTTTACGGTAATCAACGCGTCGGAGGTTGCGTTCCTGAGGGCGGAAGCGGCATTGAGGGGTATTACCGGTGAAAATACACAAACACTCTACAGCGCAGGAATTGCCTTGTCTATGGATAATTTTGGTGTAAGCGCTGCTGACCGGGATAATTATCTTGCCGGCAGCGCCGGTACTTTGACCGGGACAGAAGAGGAACAATATGAATCGTTGATCGTTCAGAAATGGCTGGCCAATTACCTGCAGTTTGAAGAAGGATACGCGGAGTTCAGAAGAACAGGCTATCCCCGGATATGGACAGGCAGCGCACTGGGCGATACGCAGGGAGAAATACCCAGAAGAGTGCAATATCCTCAAAGCGAATACAACTCCAATGCAAAAAGTATTTCCGAAGCTATTAAAAGATTGAGCAACGGCGATGCTTTTACCAGCAAATTGTGGTGGGATACCAGACCGGGATTACCGGTACATCACCCCAAACAGGGCGTTTTCCCGCCGTTTTAGCGACTGTATTTTATATAGCGCTGCGAAAGAGACAGTTGTAATCAATTTCCCGGCCCCGGCATCCCGGCCCCGGGAAATTGTTACAAACATTGTTCTGTAAAATCAATCTTTATGTCCAGGTACCACACTGCAATAACCCGTTTTATTGCAAGCATGGCAATTTTATTGGCTACGCAACAGTGCTGTTATCCGCAGCATGTAAACGATGTATTACTTAAAAATTATAAGCCCGTTTCAATCTTTAATATTCCGGTTACATCAATAGAAAAACCAATGGCTCCCGTGATTGATGTTCACTCACACGATTTTGCCAGGTCTGCTGCTGAAATTGAGCGATGGGTGCAAACAATGGACACAAAAAGTATTGTAAAAACGATTATTTTATCAGCATATACCGGCAAACGGTTTGACTCACTTGTAAAAAAATACAGCAATTACAGGGATAGGTTTGACATCTGGTGCGGCCTGGATTATAGCCGTTACGGAACGCCTGGTTGGGAAGCACATGCAATAGCTGAATTGGAAAGATGTGCCCGTGCCGGGGCAAAAGGAATAGGTGAACTGGGTGATAAAGGACTTGGGGAAGAATTTTCTTTTTCCGGCAGGAAATCAAAGCCAGGTCCGCATTTTGACGATCCATCCATGCTGAAGATATTTAAAAGGTGTGGCGAGCTGGGCTTGCCGGTTAATATGCATATTGGCGAAGATGCCTGGATGTATTTACCCCCGGACTCCCTTAATGACGGGCTAATGAATGGCGCGAAATATCACGTTGATACCACGACTCAAAACCGTTGGAATCATGCAAGGTTGCTTGAATCGGTAAATACCGCCATTCTTAAAAATCCTCACACGACTTTTATTCTTTGCCATTACGCAAATAGCTGTGCAGACTTAAACAAACTGGGAGCACTGCTGTATCGTTATCCTAATTTATATGCCGATATCTCTGCACGCTTTGGAGAAATTGCAGCCATTCCGCGGTTCGCAAAAAAGTTTATTGAAGACCACCAGGATAAACTATTGTATGGAACAGATATGGGTTCAGAGGCAGGGATGTATGATATGACATTCCGCATTTTAGAATCAGCCGATGAGCATTTTTACTACCATGATTACCTGGATTATCACTGGCCGCTTTCAGGTTTGCAGTTAACCAACACCGTACTGGAGAAAATCTATTATAAGAATGCACGGAAATTATATACCGGAGTATACATCAAATAGAGATAAACCGTTCGGAAATATGTTCCATGTTCATCCTTTAATCGGCAACACCAGGAAAGGTATCTGCTTATTACTGTTCTTTCTTGTTTTCGGCTCATCAGTTGCCCGGGGGAATGATTCATTGATATGGTGGAACCCGCCCACCCATCCGTTTCCTGTAATAGAAGGGCAGGGTAGGACAAATGAAACCGGGAATAAGTTTGCAGGAATACCCGGGCAGGAGCAGGCAAAAGCAGGCAGTGGGGTACGGTCAGCCTTTCAGGCAGCCGGATCAACGATCAACTTTAAAACAAATAGTAAGCGAATCGTTATACGTTACCAGGTAACTCAATCAATATCGTTTTCACATATACCGGCAACCGGCGTAAGCGGTGTGGATCTTTATGGTATTACAAAAGATGGAGGCTGGGTATGGTGTAAAGGCAATTATTCCTTTGGCGATACGATTGTATACCGGTTTGACTTAGATACTGAAGATAGTAATAGTGGTTTTCATAAAACCGGGGGACAGTTCCGCTTGTATCTGCCGTTCCATAACCAGGTTGCCTGGCTTGAAGTGGGAGTAACATCAGCATCTGTTTTCCACCCATATAGCGTGAGAAAAGAAAAGCCCATAGTGGTGTATGGTAATTCCAATATGCAGGGGGCGTGCACGTCGCGACCGGGCATGGTGTGGACTTCCATCCTGGATCGCAAACTGGACAGGCCATTGATTAACTTAGGTTTTTCGGATAACGGGTTACCGGAAAAAGAGATACCGGATGTAATGACAGCATTGGATACTAAGCTCTATGTGCTGAATTGTTTACCAGACCTTGCCGCAGCTACCTACCCTGCAGAAGAAGTGAAACAACGATTAAACGAAAGTATTTTATGATTTTGACTAACAATAAAAAACGAAGCTTAATACTTGTTGTTTTTAGCGTTATACAAGTGTTCAATATTGCTTTGTCTCAAAATATTTTTCAGCCCGATACCGGGAAGGACGATATTTCAAAATGGAAAGTAATCGGACCTGGCGGAGGCGGAGGTGTTTTCTTACCAACAATAAGCCCCCTGGACGAAAACTTAGTTCTTGCACACTGCGATATGACTGCGGGATATATCAGCAGTAATGGAGGAAAACAATGGAGTATGTTCAATCTCTGGACAGTACCGGCAGATTTTAAATTTCATCCTTTGCAGCCTGATATTATCTATGTGGCAACCAAAGGCTACAGGCACGCGGAAGAAAGGGGTTCCGCCCTAAGTGTTCTTTACCGTTCTGCAGACAGAGGGAAAAGCTGGGAAATTATATATCCGGATGTAAGCAACATTGCAAAAGACCTGGATCTTTTACAAAGTCAGGATTTTCTTCCTTCTGAAATGATCAGCGGAGCCGAGGATGGATCGATTAATAAGATAGCCATTGATCCTTTTGAACCACGAAAGCTATACCTGGGGCTTTCATCTTTAACTGCTTTCAGCATTGGCAACGGGAGTAATAAAAAAGAAGATTCCGTGATAATAATAGGTTCATTAAACGGGGGTAGGGCGTGGAAAAGAATTGCGAAGCTTCCCGGGAAAGTGGTAAAACAAATATTTCCAAACGGGAAAAGCACATCAGGTTCTGGCCTGCTCATTTTTACTGACAGTCTTAGTTTTACGATCAATGAAAGCAACGGAAATATAGCTGCAGCGGCGCTGCCGGTAACTAAGATAACCGCAGTTAAAGGCAACGGGGAGACCATATACATACAATCACCCGTAAAAATAGCGGGTAACGCTGTTAGCGGAGGAGTGTATGTCAGCAGAAACCGGGGTAAAGACTGGAAGCAGGTAAACAACGGGCTGGTGGTAACGGGATCGGGGATTCCATTTATAAATCGCGGCTTTGCTGTGTGTGAATCGCGGCCGAATGTAGCTTATATATCAGTAGAAAGAAATGAGCCCCGGGCGGAAGCAAGACGAGAACGGATATTCGCGATCTATAAAACGGATGATTTCGGCGAACACTGGCGACCGGTGCTTTTGTCGTCTACACCGCGTGGATATATCAGTAATAATTTTTACGGCGCATGGATGGAAGAGAGTTTTGATCCCGGCTGGGGCGGAAGCCCCATTGACCTGGGTGTTGCGCCTTCCAATCCCGATATCTGTTATGCCGGTGATGAAGGGCGTGCTTATAAAACAATGGATGGAGGTAAAACCTGGATGCAGGTGTACAGCACTACACAACCCGATGGATCGGCAACAACGAACGGGCTAAATGTTACCACCGCCTATGGGGTACACTTTGATCCTTTTGATAAAAATCATTATTTTATTTGTTATACCGATATAGGCCTTTTTGATACTTATAATGGAGGTAAAAGCTGGTATCATTCGCGCAAAGGCATTCCACGGGAGTGGGAAAACACCTGTTACCAGGTTGCGTTTGATCCGGCTGTAAAAGGGAAAGTATGGTCGGTATGGGCCAATGCACATGATCTTCCACGGGAAAAGATGTTCTCCCGCTATGGGTTTTCAGGTTATAAAGGCGGAGTAGCTTTATCGGCAGATGCCGGAAAAAGTTGGGAAAAGTCGAACCAGGGTATTCCGGAAAATGCGATCTGTACGAATATTTTAATAGATACCAACTCACAACCCGGTAACAGGACTTTGTATGTAACGGTATTTGACGGAGGAGTATATCAATCTACCGATGATGGCAAAACCTGGACGCAAAAGAACAATGGACTGGGCGAAAACCTTTTTGCGTGGCAACTGAGAATTTCCGGTTCCGGCAGGCTCTACCTGCTTTGTTCCCGTGGGTGGCGGAAAGATGGCGCTTCCATAAGCGGCGCGGTATATTACAGCGATGATAAGGCTGAAACCTGGCAACAACTGGTATTGCCAGGGGGATATACAGGTCCTCACGATTTGCTGATTGACCCGCTCAATAATAATGAAATGTATATAAGCTGTTGGCCGCAGAAGGTAGATGGAAAAGACAAATTCGGCGGTGTGCTGAAAAGCTCGGACAAAGGGAAAACCTGGAGACAGGTGTTTGATGAGCGCGTAAGGGTAAACTCGGCTGCCGCTGATCCCCTCAATAAAGGAAGGATTTTTATCAACACATTTCAGAACGCGGCATTTATCAGCGAAAATTACGGAGCCACCTGGCAAAGACTTGGAGGGTACCGTTTTAAATGGGGGCAGCGTGTTATACCGGATATTCATCATGCAGGAAAAATATTCCTGACAACCTATGGCGGAAGTGTATTCTACGGACCTGCGAAGGGTGTTTCAGCAGAAAAAGAACATATAACAAATATGCCTTCAGGCTGGTGGTAATGACGCCTTGTATTTATTCGTGAGCCGGTAAAATAAAATATCATGATCCATAGCCAGCTGGGAGGCAGACGACGAAATGCAATATTAGATATCCTTCATAAGAATGGGCTTGCAGATGTGTCAACGCTCAGTATTTCGCTTGGGGTGAGGCTGGGAAAGTATATTTCACGCGTACGCAATGGGACTAAGTCCACAAAGAAGCATTCGGTGTGAACGCAGCTCCGCTCTAAACGCCGCGAAATAGTACCCCGGCAATATGGAAGCCTGATATCACCAACTGCTTTCAGGCTTCCTGCCAGGTTGTGGATTCAAATGGTACACTGATTGATAAAAAAATGAATGCAGTTCCCGTTTAAAAGCCAATTCTTTTAGTAGAAACTACAATATTATCTATATATCGTTCCTGGCTTTTGGGGGATCCGCCGTTCCAGTAGTTCTCAAAAAAGATGGCGTTTATACCAAAATCCGTGTATGTTTTAGTGAAGTTGAGGTTATCGCTTCTTGCCTGCAGCACCCCGTCAATCCAAAATTCATGTATACCGTTAGCCTGGCCGGGATCATTTAATTTAACATGTGCCTCAATGCAAAACCATTTACCTGCATTTTCAGCGCTGAAAACAGGGGTTATACCGCTTTTATTTCCCAACCAGGTAAGATTATTAAAATCATTGTATCCCTGGGTAACCACGTTGCCAGATGCATCAGTGCCGGATGCCGGATCAATGGCTAAGCCATCAGCCTCGTTTTGCCATATATGGGCGATCATGGCTTGCGACCAGTCAGCGCCACTAAATATAGTTGCACGGGAAAGTTTGTAAGGGTTACCCTGCCATCCATTTTCCATTTTGAGATACATCCGGTAATAGATATCCCGGAAATTTTCAGTACTGCGGATGCCCTTATCCATATATTCGTGGGGTTGTTTGCCAAATCCTAATTTAAGATCTCCGGCCCCTACTTCGCCCTGCTGCCATTTTACCCTAATACCTTTAGACCC
>CAZREP010000042.1:0-30824 GCA_964599035.1 uncultured Terrimonas sp.
GCGATTTTCTTAATAAAAACATACACAATCTTGATTGGCCAATGCCTCCGCCAATACTTTCGGGCAATTTTCCGGTCAGTAAGCTGCTATGGAAAGAAAGTGCTGATTTTTGTTCGCAACTTTTTTCTTTTAACTGTCTGATCAGCGCGTTTTTATCTACACGAATACCCATAGAAGAGATCTCAAATGCCGACTGCAGAACAGGATGCCATACAATGATATCTCCATTTAAACCTTTATATCCTTCTTCGTTCTCAGTGCTCCAGTCGTCATAGTCTGCTGCACGGCCATCGTGAGGGTCACCATGTGACAGCTTATTGCCAATGCCTATAATAAATACCGCTCCGAATTCTTTTGCAATAGCGTTTTCTCTTTCTTTGGGTGAAAGGCCGGGGAAGCGTTGTAACAACTCTTCAGAATGAATAAAACGTATCTTTTCCGGAAGTTGAGGCAGCATATCCGGATAATATTGATATACTATCTGCTCTGTTTCTTTTAAAGCATTAAATATAGAGCTTACCGTTTCTTTGAGGTAGGATAAAGTCCTGTCGGAAGCATCAATATGCTTTTCCCAGTCCCACTGATCAACATAAATAGAATGTATTGGGCTGTAATCCTCGTCTGGCCGGAGCGCCCGCATATCAGTAAGAATTCCTCTGCCGGTATCTACCTCCAGCTCTTTTAACCGAACACGTTTCCATTTGGCCAGGGAGTGAACAACCACAGCACGTTGTTCATTCAAAGATTTGATCGGGAAGGAAACAGGCCGCTCAATACCATTCAGGTCATCATTCAACCCCGTTCCATCTAACACAATAAGCGGAGAGGACACTTTTGTCAGGTGTAAATAATCACAAAGAAACCGGCTGAAAGTATCTTTTACCAGGGTTATTGCCGCTTCTCTCTGCAAAATTTCATTCATCACTTTAATATTTTGGAACGCAAATGTCGGGTTTTAATTTAAATTTTAATATTTTACTGTCATCCCAACTTTTTTGAAAGACAGGTTTCTTTCCGGACAGCCAGGTTTACCCCGTTCAATTACTTCTTAAATTCCCCCGGTATATCCAACTCGGGTTGATATGGATCTTGTATACGTGTATTTGACTTTTTACTGGCGTATGGTTTGTCGGAGAAGAGGTAATAAAAATTTTTTTTGTATTTTACGTTCACATTTACAGTAATACCAGTTTTTTTGTTATGTGTGCCGCCGTCAACTGGGCTCAGGCTGTAAAGCCGCTCATTAAAAAATACAAGAATCAAAAGCATCCGCTGGAATATAAAAACCTATACCAGTTGGTTGCGATGGTGGTTTTATCGGCACAGGATTCTGACCGCCATATCAATGAACTCGCTCCCAAATTGTTTGATGCTTTCCCCGATATGCAGGCGCTTTCCCGGGCCACCCCCGAAACCTTAATGCCGTTTATCGGATCTGTGCGCAATTCCGGCAATAAAATAAAATGGCTTACCGGTATGGCACAGCAGATCAGGGAAAATAAAAATATACCGCAGACGCTGGATGAGCTTATCGCTTTAAAAGGTATCGGCAGGAAATCGGCCAATGTTATTTTACATGAGTCGGGGAAGCCGGCAGAAGGCGTGATCGTTGATCTGCACGTAGTGCGGGTGGCCCCCCGCCTGGGTATTGCTTCAGGCAGTGATGCCAATAAAATTGAAAAGCAACTGATGACCATATTGCCGCAAAAGGAATGGGATGCTGGCATGGCTATGTCTTTTCTGGGTAGAGAGATCTGCCGGCCGCAGCCTAAATGCAGTATATGCCTCATGAACAGGGTTTGCGCTTACTACAAGGCAAATCAAGAGTTTCACACAGCGATCGCAGAGGAGCGGTGATCGCAAAAAAAACAATGATGTGGCCGCGCGATGCTGCTTCGCTGTTAGCGCTGCGAGAAAAACACAGCCGTTTTTATGGCCATACTTTCCATGGGATAACGCTCAGCATTAAAAGCAGACCAATACCATAAAAAACAATAATGCTGCTGTACTTCCTGCTATCGCTGTTCAGTCTTTTAATTCTTGAATAGCCGATGGTTACCAGTACAATGGCTATCAGCATGGTCAGGGGATGCTCTACAATATATAGCCTGGATATTTTCTCTTTCATGGCTTCGCCTGAGAAGTTGGAAGCTCCCAGGGGAGAAAGGAAATACAGCACTATCCCCAGCACAAACTGAAGGTGGGTGCATATCAATCCCATTAAAGCAATTTTTTTGCTTCCGGCAGTAAAGGGCTTTTTGCGCGATACAATGGCATAAATAACAGCCACGATCAATGCCGCCAGTAGCAAGTAAGCCAGACCGGAATGAAAATGTTTGATGCCTGTATACATAGCAGATCAGGTTTATTTTTAGCGAAAATAACCCGTTTACCGCTAAGTTCTGCCATCAGGTCAAAAAAACTGCTGTCAGCTAAGGGTAAATGCTATCGTTACCTGTGCAAAACACAACTATTCAAAATAAACACAATATGCTGTACACACTTTGTACGAATGATTAATTTCGCGGAGCATATAAGTTGGAAAGAATATTTAAATAAAAATAAGGATAATGGATAAGGTTTGGTTCATAACGGGCTGTTCTACCGGCTTTGGCCGTGAGTTAGCCAAATGGGTATTGAAACAGGGATATAAAGCTGTGGTGTGCTCCCGCAATACAGGTGACATCAGCGATATTGTTGCTGTGTATCCCGATACCTCCCTGTCGCTCCGGCTTGATGTAACACAGCAGGAGGATATCAGTGCGGCTGTAACAGCGGCTTTGCACCGGTTTGGCCGCATCGATGTGCTGGTTAACAATGCAGGCATCGGCTATTTCGGGGCGATAGAAGAAAGTGAAGAAGACGAAGTCCGCCGCATGTTTGAGATCAATTTCTGGGGGCTGGCACATGTTACTAAAGCCGTGCTGCCTCATATGCGTAAGCAGCGCAGCGGACATATCATTAACATATCGTCCATCGGCGGATTGGTTGCCTTTCCTGCACTGGGGTTTTACAATGCTACAAAATTTGCTGTTACTGCCTATTCCGAGGCTCTGGCCAAAGAAACCGCTCCACTGGGTATTAAGGTTACGAACATTGCGCCAAGCGGTTTCCGTACCGACTGGGCGGGAAGATCAGCAAAAGACAGCGCGGTTGTTATTGAGGATTATGCAACTACAGCAGGGGCAAATAAAAAAACAGTACGCGGTTATAGCGGCAGTCAGAAAGGAGATCCCGTGCGTGCTGCGGCAGCGATAGTAAAAGTGGTGGAATCGGAAAATCCTCCACTGGTATTATTGCTCGGTTCCGCGGCTTTAAGGAATGCTAAACATAAACTGGAGGTATTGCAAAGTGATTTTAATAAATGGGAAGAAATAACCAGGGGAGCAGATTATCCTGAAGGAGAATAAAGGGTACAGGTTGCAAGGAAGGCGCACACCTGTGCCCTGTAACCTGCAACATTTCTATCATTCATTCAACTTTTTCATATGCGTATTATCATCATTGGAGGTACCGGACATGTAGGCACTTTTCTGGTGCCACGGCTTGTAAATGCCGGACACGAGGTGATTGTTGTTTCACGTAGTGAGCGGAAACCTTATATACCCCACCCCGCATGGAATGCTGTAGAGAAAATAACGGCAGACAGGAATGCCCCGGAGCAGCGGAGGGTCTTTGGCAAATTCATCGCCGGTATGAATCCGGACATCGTAATTGATATGATCTGTTTTAACAGGAATACTGCGGAGGAAATGGTAAATGCACTGCACGGAAAGGTTAAGCAATACCTTTTTTGCGGTACCATATGGGTATACGGACACAGTGTAATGGTGCCTGCCGGAGAAGACCGCCCGCGCAAGCCTCTGACTCAATACGGAAGAGATAAAGCAGAGGCAGAAGCATTTTTGTTACAGGAAGCGAAGGAGCGCGGCTTCCCGGTAGCCATTCTTCATCCGGGACATATCGTTGGTCCGGGATGGAACCCCGTGAACCCTGCCGGGCATCTTAGCCCCGACATTTTCAAAAACCTGTCAAATGGTAATGAAATTATATTGCCTAACCTGGGAATGGAAACATTGCATCATGTGCATGCAGATGATCTGGCACAGGCGTTTGAACAGGCCATCCGTCGTTCGGCAGCAGCCAATGGCGAAAGCTTCAATATCGTTTCGCCTCAGGCCATGAGCATGCGGGGCTATGCCGAAATAATGGGAGAGTGGTTTGGCAGGCCGGCAGTATTGAAATTTTTGCCCTGGCCGCAATGGAGAGAAACCGCAAGAGAAGAAGACGCTGCTATTACATGGGATCACCTTATCCATAGCCCCTGCTGCAGTATTGATAAGGCCAGGCGTTTGCTCCATTACCAGCCCCGTTATACTTCTCCCGCCGCCATACAGGAATCTATTGAATGGCAGATTAAGAACACAGGGTTGCTTGGGTCGCTGTAAGAACAGGCAGATCAAAGTTTACAAGTTGCAGGGTGAGGTTAAAAGGCGAAGAGTAGTTCACCCTACATCTTTATACCTCTAAAGCACCAAGAAACAAATCATAAGAAACAAATAAATATTAAATCTGAAATCCGAAGGAATGGCGAAGTAATACACGTAATGTATTCTTCCTTTGCGCCGCTGCCCCGTGGCGAACGCTACGTGAAACATGAGTGGTAAGAGTAAGCCCAGTGTGCCAACTGACAACTCACCCCCTACCATTCACTATTCACCATTACCCCTTCACGCTCATTTACAATTTCACTCCAATGCTAAAGCTCAACACCCGGTGCTTATTCAATTCGTCATCCGAGCTGCTGGTGCCCGATTGCAATTTAGCCAGGCCTAATCCATAGTTAACGGAAAGCAGGGCACGTCTACCTTCTATACCCACAGTGCCATTTAAGCCATAGTCAAACCTTCTCATGATGCCATATCCGGCGCCTTCTTCTCCACTGGTGAACGGGTCATCATCAGAAAATTTAATCTTTTGTGTGCGGCTGAAGCCTACGCCAAGCACTTCGCCTTCTATTTTATTTTTTCCACCTACACCAACAGCCGCATAAGGACCTGCTCCTACAAAGAAACGGGCTCCTTCGCCCAAGGGGATCTTTATAACAGCATTTACAGGAACTTCAATATAATACGGATGGGTGGATACCCTGTACCAATTGTTGCCTGAAGTATTGCCGGATTCAAGCTTTGAGCCTTTACCTGTAAAAAATACACCGGGCTGAAGGGCAAAGAAGGACCCGATAGGCAGGTCAGACTGCAGCCCTGCATGAAAAGATGGAAGCATCCTTGAATCATCTACTTCCCCGTTTTTATTAACAGAAATATTGGCCAGGTTTAAACCCGCTTTAACATATACTGAAGATTGCTGCGCCTGCGTTACTGTTCCGCCTATCAAAAATAATACGCATAATGTGGTGATAGTTTTTTTCATAATGTACTGTTTTAGTTCCTGTTTTCTTTTTCAAAAGCCCTGCCAGTTTTAATATCATCTGTTTATTAATGTATAAAACAGCTTAATTCCAACGTGGCAGCATATGTATGGTGGGAAGTGAAAGCGTTACATCTGTGGAAAAAAAGCCACGGCGAAGGCATGAGGTGTAAGGCGTAGGGTATAGGGTATTGTAAACAACATTGCTGATTTGCTCATAGCTCAAAGCCATTGCTGATTTCTGATTTGTTGATTTCTGATTTCTGCCGATAGCTAACAGCTGAAAGCTGATGACAGCCTTCCAGCAATTCATTCCTCATTTAGAAAAACGATAAACGTAAAAATCTCTTACCTTTCACCTTTTACCTTCCCCCTTCCCCCTTACCCCTAAAACGGGTATCCAATCCCCAGGTTAAAAACAAGGTTGTCTTTGCGCCAGGCACTGCTGCCGAAATTGATCTGGTCTATTACCCATCTGTCCGATTCGGGCAGCCAGGGTTTGCGCAAGGGAAATGCAAGGTCGAGTCGTAGTACAAGGAAAGATACATCGAAGCGTAAGCCCACACCGGTGCCTACACCTAATTCTTTCATGAATGTACTGCTGAACTGCGCTCCGGGCTTGTCTGCATTTTTACGGTATAGCCAGATATTGCCTGCATCCACAAAAACAGCCCCATGCACGATGCTGAACAGTTTAGCTCTTAGCTCGGTGTTGAACTCCACCTTGATATCACCAGACTGATCCGGGATAAAATTCAAGGTATTCATGTCTTTATAGGTACCGGGCCCGAGAGAGCGGCTGCGGAATGCACGGATGCTGTTATTACCACCTACAAAAAATTGCTTGATAAAGGGCAGTTCCGCCGAATTGCCATAAGGATAGCCAAACCCCACGATCAGCCGGTTGGCCCATGTGTTTTTGGAGGAAAGTTTAAAATAATAACGTAGATCACTTTCTATTTTGATGTATTGTGAAAATTGCGCACCCAAAATGGTTTTGTCTTTTCCGTTCAGTGTATTGGCGCCTGTAACTAAACCCGCAATATTTCCTGACAGGTCTGCATTGCCATTAAAATAAAGTCCTTTCAGTCCATTATTACCAGCCAGTTCATTATAGTTGTAATTGTAGTTGGAGCCTATGATGAACTGCTTTTCAATGGCTTTTTGCAGAGTGGGATTATCAGCAGCATTACTTTTGTATAAAGGTGTAACGCGTATGGGTTGTACATAATTAATGGAAACAGGATTGAGCTGGTGTTCTTTAGTGGCGGTTTCTTTCCAGGCATAGCCGAATTCACCCCTGAAGGAGTTCATGGTATACAGCTTTTCTTTGGTAAGCATATCATAAGCCAGCAGCATATTGGTTTTGGGCACAAAACCGCTTCGGGTGTTTAATTTAATAAAGGGAACCAGGAACCGCGGAAAAGTCAACCTGGTCTCTAATCCGCCCCTGTAGGTGTTAAACCCTTTTAGCTGGCCGCTGTATTGTATCTCAAAGCCGGCAGTTGCATTCACAGACAACAATTCTCCACCCCTGAAGGTATTGCGGTTGCGCCAGCCGATGGTAATGCCGGAGCCGGTGAGGTTGTTGGACTTGGTGTTGGCATTGATATCCGCGCGGAGCGATTTTTTAGGCAGTGAAGTGAGGTAATAGTAAACATTCAATTTGGCGGAGTCCGGATCTTCCACGGGCTCAAACCTGTTCTTCACAAACTTAAATATGCCCAGGTTTACCAGCCGGCTGATGCTCTGGTTATGATTTTTTCGGTTATATACATCTCCCGGATTGAACTGCATGGATTGTGCGAACATTTGCGGCTTGTAGTTCTTATGTTTATCTACAACATAATAGCCCTTGTAATATTCCGCATCGGCTTTCAGGGTATCCGGTTTTTGAGCGCTCAGCCTGTAACCGGGAAAAATATACACCTCGTTAATGGTATATACTTTTTTTGCCCTTTGAGGCGTGCCCGGCTTAACTTTTACATGCAGGTCTGCTGTATGATTGCCGGCAGTGCTATCGGCCTCGATAATAAGGTAGTCCTGATCAAAGTAATAAAAGCCCTTTTGCTTCAGTTCAGCGTCTATCCGTTCCCGTTCTGCTTTGATGGTTTCAAGGTTAAAGGGATTCCCTTGTTTGAGCAATGTTTGAGCAGAAGATGCATTGATCGCTTTTTGCAGCACAGTGCTGTCCTTATCAAACACTACTTCATTGATCGTATAGCGGCTGCCCGTTTGGACAGTATATACTGCTTTGGCCTTTTTGTTCTTTACTATGGAGTCTCCCTGCACTGCTGCCCTGAAGTAGCCTTTGTTTTCCAGTGTGCTCTGTAAAACTTTTACATTCCAGTCGGGATTCACACTGCTGGCAAGTACGGGAGGTTCACCTACTTTATATTTCAGCCAACCTGCTATTGATTTTTCTTTTTTTGGATTACCGGCCAGATTATACATCCATAGCTTAAAGGGCATGCCCAGCATCGTTTTATTGGGTAAGGGCCGGGTGAGCCCTTCCAGCTCGGCTTTTATATTTTTTTTCTCTTTGCTGCGCGGCGCCGGCTCTTCTATTTTTATAACAGCGCCGGTATACAGCGCCTCTCCGGCAGGAAGCTTACGGGTGCTGCTGCAGCCTGCTATAAAGCCGGAGGCTATTAATAATATGGTGATATGGCTGATCGCTTTTTTCATTTTTATTGCTGTACAGGGTCGGTATTTTCCGGCGTATCGGTGTTGGGCAACTCACGTTGCGCCCTTTTTCTTTCCCTGTCTCTTTTACGCTGCTCCCACGTTTTTCTTTTTCTGAATATCTCCCTGAAGCGGTTATAGTCTACCGTTATAATAAAGCCTACACCCGTTTCCACTACATATCCGTCAATCACACCCTGGTAATCGTTTTTACGGTAAGCCCGCAGCATGTATCTGCCATCTTCGCTTAAACGGTAATCCAGCGCCACATTACCTGCTATATTGTTGGCACTTTGGTTGCTGTTTTGCGGCCCTTCGATCTCAAAATTGCTACCAACGGTTACGGTCAAACGATCGTTCAACAGCTTTTTGGAAAGCCCCACATTCAAATCGGTACGATTTTGCCTTTCCCCCGTGGTATAATCATCGGAAGCATCAATATCAAAATTGAGCTCAACCCCTTTGATCAGATCGGCTGCCAGTTGGTTAAGCTGCTCGGCCATGAGCTTGCTCACGCTTTGCCGCACCAATGTAGAAGCGCTCGTGCTTCCGCTGCTCCTGAAAGGGTCTTCTGCCACGAAGCGGTTCAGCAGCAATAATGAAAAGACCTGCTTGTTCATTTCCGCTTCTTCCTGCCGCAGCATATCGAGCTTTGTTCTTACATTAGACAGGATATCATTAGATACACCGTAGTTTTTATTATCTGGCAGCATAATATCAAAGCGGATAGCAGGTTTCAGTAACTTCCCTTCCATGGTGAGCATTACATCAAATGGAAGCTTCTGAAGATAAGTGTTCCTTTGCGCTGCGCTTACCTCTTCGCCTAATTGATTTTTTACCAGGTCGAGTGGAGCAGTATTGGCGGTATATTTAGCAGTAATAGCCACATTGGCATCTGTGGGCTCTCCCTCCCATGTGATCTTACTACCTTTTACAATATCAAATTTGCGGTGCAGGAAGTTGAAGGTGAGGTCATAGCTGCCTTTTTCTATTTCGTAAGTTCCGGCAAGCGTTATCTTTCCGTCGGGGTCTATCCCCGCGCTAAGCTGGGCATCACCGCTCACGTTGAGAAAATCGCCGCTTCCTTCATCAACAACCAGGGTAAAATCTGCGGCTTTATCTACTTCAATATTTACAGAAATATCCATTCCCTGCAATGATGAGGTATTCAGCGAATCGTAGGACGCTAAAAAAAGCGAATCATTCTGCACGGCATCTTTATCCACAAAAACAACAACACCTTCCCTGTCTGCCACGCCGGGCTCGCTTTGTGGCAACACGATGGTCATCTTTGTTTTCTCATTTACTTTCAGGCTTCCGTCAATCACGGGTGCAGTTTCTGTTCCCTTTACCGAAAGATTGGTATTGAAGTACAATTGACCATAAAATAATTTATTGTCCTTTTTTGTGCTGTTCAATGCCCTGAAATTGTCCGCCCGTATTTTGAGATTGAAAATGTAATTTAAAAAATTGGAGGTGGCCGCAGTGCCGTCCAGCATCAGGGCATTGCTGGCGGAGTCCCTGATCTCGAACCGGTCAAAAATAATTCCCTGGTTGCTCACCGATATTTTTTCCTGGTCAATAGTGAACATATTATTCAGCATGCTCAGGTTAAATGCGGCCTTATTAAAAAGGAGGTCGCCATTTACCACCGGATGGTCTGTGTTGCCTGTTATGGCAAATGCGCCGTTTACAAATCCCGACGCATCCCGGATGGCACCTGCAGAAAAAGCCTGTATGGTGGTAAGGGGCAGCCTGTGTATATCCAGGTTCAGGTCAAAAGACTTATTGTTCGCAAAATAATTACCGGCAAGCTGCACATCATTCTCCTTTCCGCTAATGGTTGCGGTGGCATGATATGTATCTGCCGTTTTATTGTTTACCTGCAGCCTGATATTGCCTACCGTATCTTTTTTGATGCTCAGGTCGTTAACAGAAAGATCGCCTACGAAAACCGGTTCCTGCATCAGATCGCTGACCGTAATGCTACCGTTCAGTATACCGTTGGCTAACGTGGAGTCAGGTTGTATAAAGCCGGTGAGCGTTGCTATGCTGAAGTCGGAAAAGCTGATCTCTACAGGAGCGTTGCTTTCTGGAGAAGCGCTGTTAATGCTTAATCGCTGATTGTTCTGACTTAGTTCAAAATGATCCGCATGCAGCTCCTTATTGAAAATCGTGATTTTATTATCTGCCGATGCTGTCCATTGCTTATAGTTCAGTAGCAGATCTTCCGGCTTTAAGAAAAAGTGGTAAATGCCTTTATCCTCCTGTTGCAGAGTCCCTTTTACATTGTATCGCGCACGTTCCGTTTTATCTTTAATATTCAATGCATAGTTGATCGTATTATCGGCTACTGAAGCGGTAATATTGGTTTTATGGAGCGCTATACTGTTGCCCATAATCATATTTTGAATATTCGCATTTATATGTATTGCACTGTCTGTTGCGGATGCGCTTAGCTGCAGATCATCTATTTGGTTGTTGCCCATGTGCACAGCCGGGACATTCAGCGTGGCATTCCATCCTTCATTGGAGCTGAACCTGCTGTTGAATGTTATGGAATCCATCCTTTCCAGTTGCGGTACAAAAGCTTTCAGCGCGGGGCCGTTTATGACATTGGCATGTATGGTAAAATCGTAGGGCTCGGGCTGTTTTACTGAGCCTGTATCAGCCATGCTGAAGTATGGCTGTATCGCCTGTTCAAAAACGTTGCCCAGTTCGGTGAGCTTATACCGCCCACGCAGTTGCGCATTCACCACATCGCTGTTCAGTTGTATATATCTTGCGCTGTCATTGACACCTGCCAGCAATTGTATGGTATCCATTTGTACTCTTTGCTGGTTATGCACCAGTAAAGATTCCAGAATGAACAGCTTACCGTCGAGGCTATCGGGGTTTGTATTTGTAAAATCACCCTGTATGCTACCGCGGTAGATCAGTTCATCGCCGGTAAGATGGAGCGCCCGGGCTTTAATGCTGTCTATCCTTGCGTTCAGTTGTATGGAAGGATATGCTTTCGAGAGGTTAGCCATGGCATCTGCCGCAAAATGGATATTGGGATCGGCAATATCCGCATGTATTGTGGCCTGCTGGTTGGCTATCGATCCTTTTAAATTCAGATCGCGGTATTCATATTGCCTGATGATGGCAGACCTTATTTTGCCGGTGAGAGATGCGTTGGCGGTTTGGGTGTCGTAGCCATTACCCTGAATATGAAAGTCAGCAGATACCGGCCCGAGGTTCGCGGTATCCTGTAAAATAGTCCCGAGGTCAAGCGCTGCCGTATTCAATTGAAGATCGTAAACGGATTGATCCGGGTTGGTTATCTTTTCTGTTCTCGCTTTCAGGAACGCATTGCCCAGGCTGGTTTTCAGATTCAGGTCGCCGGTGAGCTTGCCGGTGTTGCCATGGAGCTTACCATACAGGTTCATTTGCGAAGGCAGGGTAATGTTTTGTGGCAATGTACCTTTGGGGATAAATAATGCCATATCTCTTTGTGAGCTGCTGATGTTTTTAATGGTAAGATCAGCATCCAGCTTGTTCATATCAGGCAAACCGGTTATCCTTCCGCTGATGTCGAGTCGGGTATCTTTCAATCCGCTGATCTGCAGGGTGGGGATCTGCAGGTCGGCAACGGTTCCGTTTATGCTGCTATTGATCAGCCATGTAGCACCGGGATAGGCAAAAGCAGGCTGGGAGCGCAATGAAGGAACAAAGGTCAATATATCTTTTACCCAAATTTTGCTATGCGCTATGTCGAGGTCCAGTTGCATATGGCCGATGGCTTTCTGTAACGCAGCCAGGGAGTCGTAACGGATGGCAATACTCCGCTTTAGCTCCGTTCCGGGGGTTTTGAGGTAGAGTTCTTTTAGATACGCCTGCGTATCGGAATAAAAGAAGCGGGTTTGCAGCTGATCCAGCACGAAGCCGCTTTGTTCGGTAAGCGTGGCTTTGGCAATGTTACCTGCGATGGAATCATTGCTGTATGCAAGACCTTTCACATGCAACGTCAATTTTTTTGCGAGCAGGTGCATGAAATCCATGCCACCTGGCTGCCGGGGGCTGTTATCATCATCAAACTGAAGGTCATTATTGTTGAGTTGCAGGCTGGCTACCTGTATCCGCCAGTTGGCTTCAGCTCCTGTGTTTACTTCCTGTTGTGTTTCTTTCTTCACTGTTTCTGCTCCTTCCTTTTTACCTAAGCGAAGAACAGCCGTGGTGCTGTCCAGTAAAAATGAGTTAATGCTGATGAATTGCCGTGCCAGGTCTGTTTTTTGAGGTTGCACATGCATGGCGCCCATGTTAAGCCGGGCGTATAATGGGGAGATATCGTTGCGGTAATCAAGGTTTATCTTTCGAAGGTCTATATCGCCGATATCTAATTGCAGGTCAGAATATGCATTAGCATCCGCTGCACTTTTTGGTGCCGGTTCATTTTCAGTTAATGGCTGAAACTGGTATACCCGCGCGGTTAATCCCTGCAAGGTAAGCGGCGCAATACGGAACTGCATCTTTTCCAGGTCGAACCGTTCCAGCTTCGTATCAAAATGATCTAAAGCTGCTTCCACATCATTGCCTGTAATTACATCATTATATACTACTCTTATATGATTGAGCTCGACCGACCTCAAAGTAAAAGGAGTGGAGGTTGTATCTTTTTCTTCCGGTGTAGCATCGGGAGAAGCAAAAGCGTCTATGATAAATTGAAAGTTAAAGACCGTATCGGGCAGGTTGCGTTTAACTTTAGCCGTTATATCATCCAGCTTCACCATATCAATATCAATGCCGCCGCCCGATATGAGTTTCAGCAGGCCTATATCCACCTTTATGCTGCCTCCCGCAAGCAGGGTGTCTTTAGCCTGATCTTCTATATACACATTTTCAATCACTACATTTTTGGGAAAGCCGATATAAATCTTTCCCACGGCAACTTTGGTCTGCAGCTTTTTTTCAAGATAAGCGACAGCCTTCCCGCGTATAAAATTTTGCACAGGCGGGGTGAGGATGAGCCCGGCAATCAAAACCAGGAACAATAAAACAAAAAGAATAGTTTTGAGCACTATCCTTCCGGTTCTCTTCCATATGTTTTGTTTTTTTTCTTGCTGATCCATGCGCCGGCTGCTTCTGCTAACAGTGGTTTACTTCTTTAATAATCAATAGAAAATATCATGCTAATACCTGTATCCTTTACATTCATACTGCGGATGTGGTATAAATTACCCAATCCGGTTTATATTATTACAAAAATAAGGGAGTTCAGGGTTGCCAACCCTTAAGATCGTTTTAGATTGAGAACACTTATTAAAGCCGTATTGCAATATGCTGCCCATATGGCAAATGCGAAGACTTTATTAAAAGCTTCCTGAAAGCTTATTGATCTCCCGGTAAAGTTGCCGGAAACAATCCCATGCCGTGTTGCCGGTGGTTGAGGTATTTTCTTTGCTGCGATAGTAACCGTTCAGGAACCCGTTGGCATCCGACCAAACGGTTTGTATCATTCCCTGGAACCGCAGCTTCATTTCGCGTGAAGAACCCTTTCTGAAACTGATCATGTCGTGTAGCTGATCAATATCTTTTCCGCTACAGCGCGGGCAGCTGCCATCCCCGATGTAAAACACTTCATCCATACCTGCATGAAAAGCATCCGCTTCAAATGCATCGCAGATCTCATCGACCAGGGCAAATATAATGTTATGCACTCCGGGGTGCAAAGGGCAATAGCTTTTGCAGTACAGGCTGTCTGCATTGGGCCATACATATTTTTCAGGCATTTTTATATGGGGCGTTTCATCAAATTGCGGGTATACCCGTAAAAGATTGGATGTTTTGTTTGCCCATGACTGATGCCCCAGCAGGTTAACCTGTGGTATTACTTTTATGTTGTTCGCCCGACAGGCAGCCGCTATCTTTTTAACATCCGTTTTTGACAAAGCCATATTGTCGCGTAATTCGGGGTGACTGGCATATTGATAATTATAATCCACGCGGAGGATCAGCATATTGACATTTGCAGGAGCCAGCTCCTTATGAATAAAGGTCACAAACGAATCCACTCCTTTTGGCACAGGGGCAGCGATGCAAAGTCCACGAACAGGCAACAGGCTGTCTAAAGTAGGCTGTGCAGCAGCGCTGCAAGCTATAAAAAGAAGGGCTGTAAACAGGAACGCCCGGCTTTGCTTTTTCATACAACTAATATACTTTTTATAAAATTATAGTACTTGTTTTAGGTGTAACGCTGATTTTTACATTTATTCGCATTGCGCAGTTGCCGGGGTTTTGATTACGATGATTGGGAAGAAGCGCTACCCGTAAAATAAAAACGTTGGATTATGCTAAAATACCTGTCTGCAATTGTAATATGCCTGGTTGTAACCGGGCAATCGGGGGCGCAAACAACAGCAACCTTTACCTGGTGGAACCCCGCCGCCAGCGAATTCCCGGTTATGGAAGGTCAGGCGTGGCCGAAGGAGGTAAAAAGTCCTTATGACCGCTTCCCGGCAAGAGCCGAGCAAACGGTGAGGAAAGAAGTATGGAATTTATCACGCCATAGCGCAGGACTGTACATTAAATTCAGATCCAATGCTGATGAGATCAGGGTTCGTTATGGCGTAACCTCAAAGGGGAGCTTTGGCATGCCGCATATGCCGGCTACGGGTGTAAGCGGGGTAGACCTGTATGCTATTAATCATAGCGGAGAATGGGTATGGGCGCCGGGGCTGTATCATTTTTCGGATACCATAACCTACCGGTACACTAACATAGAAGTGGATAGGCAATTCAAAGGAAAGGATGGTGAGTTCAGATTATTTCTGCCCCTGTACAATACTGTTAGCTGGATGGAAATTGGCGTACCGGCAGGAAAAACCTTTATTCCTATGCCGCTTTCGGATGAAAAACCGGTGGTGATCTATGGCACTTCCATCGCCCAGGGCGGTTGCGCCTCCCGTCCGGGCATGGCCTGGACGGCTATACTGGAACGGCAGTTGGATTATCCTTTGATCAATCTTGGCTTTTCGGGCAACGGAAGATTAGAAAAGCCGGTGATTGACCTGATGACGGAAATTGATGCCAGGATATATGTGCTCGACTGTTTGCCCAACCTTGTAGGAATTCCGGATAAAGGGCTGGAGAACAAAATCAGGGAGTCGGTGAAAGGTTTGCAGGCAAAACGCCCCTCCACGCCTGTATTGTTGGTTGAACACAGCCTTGGCGCCGGTTCAGGCATTATCAATGCAAAAAGGGTGGAAGATTGTGAGCGGTCTTCCAAAGTACTGCGGCAGGTTTTTGCAGATTTAAAAAAGGAAGGCATTAAAAATATCTACCTGTTATCAAATGCAGCGCTGGGTATGGATATTAATTCAACTGTAGACGGCAGTCATCCCACCGACCTGGGAATGAAACAGCACGCTGATGCATATACGAAGATCATTCGCCAGGTCCTGCGTTAACCACTATTGCCGTCAGATCGGAGTGCAAAAGCATTTTATTGATGGGCTGATGCGTTATGTTATCTTTCCAGATCGTGTGCTTAGCGTATATCCCTATTTGCGTTGTACCTGCCTGGCGTAATCTGATTGCTGCAGGAGAACTTGTTGGCGTGGACCCTGTGTATCGCTCTCAGGGGCGGTTGTGAAGGTATTTATCATGTATCCAAAACAGGTGGTATCTTACGGCCAGGAAAATAGCTTTTATAAGTGAAAATCGCCTGGCATGATAAGCGTGTGTTGAGAAAGTGACCTTGCGGTTCTTTATATTTTTCACATACTGTAATGTTCTTCCGTTAGGTGTTTCCTTATATCTGTATAGTACGAATTTCATTTAGGGTTATAGGTGTAAGCTCGTAGCGAAAATATCGGTAAGAGCCAATTGTTCCAATTTTTTTCGATGAAAGTGCCGATAATCGCCGTGAAATCATCACTTTAGAAGGTCTTTGATCTCGCTCAGCTTCAGCAGTGCTTCTACGGGGGTAAGCCGGTTAATATCGATATTTTCCAGTATTTGCCTGATGCGCTGGAACGTTTCCGTATGGATGTCAAAGATGGAAAGCTGCAGTTGGGGAGGGGAGAGCTGTTTCATGGTATTGCCGGCTGCAGTTGCATCGTTGCCGGCATGGTTTTCTTCCAGTTGCTGTAAGATGGCATTGGCGCGGTTGATCAGGGAAGGGGGCATACCTGCCATTTTAGCCACATGGATACCGAAACTGTGCGTGCTGCCGCCGGGTGCCAGCTTTCGAAGGAATATGATCTTATTCCCTGCTTCCTTATTGGTGATGTGATAGTTTTTTACTCTTGGCAGTTTGTTTTCCAACTCGTTCAACTCATGGTAGTGAGTGGCAAACAGGGTTTTGGGTGTAAAAGGTGAGTTGTGTAAAAATTCCGCAATGCTCCACGCAATAGATATGCCGTCGTAGGTAGAGGTACCCCGCCCGATCTCATCAAGCAATATAAGACTTGCGGAAGAGATGTTGTTGATGATGCTTGCGGTTTCATTCATTTCCACCATAAAGGTAGATTCACCTGCGCTCAGGTTGTCTGATGCCCCCACCCTCGTAAATATTTTATCCGTAACCGGTATATGGGCGTGACCGGCAGGCACGAAGCTCCCGGTATGCGCCATTAAGGTAATGAGCGCAGTTTGACGCAGCAGGGCGCTCTTACCGCTCATATTGGGACCGGTGAGGATAATGATCTGCTGACTTGCAGGGTCGAGCACAATATCGTTGGCTATGTATTGTTCTCCCGGGGGAAGATGGCGTTCTATAACGGGGTGGCGGCTTTCCTTCAGCTCCAGCAAGTGCCCATCATGGAGTTGAGGTCTTTTGTAATTGTATTGTAAAGCATTGTTGGCAAAGCAGATCAGGCAGTCGAGTATCGCCAGTATATTGCCGTTCACCTGCATGGGAGCAATATAGTCCTGCAGCTCCAGCAATAATTTATCATACAGCTCCGATTCTATCTGTAATATCTTATCTTCTGCACCGGTGATCTTTTCTTCGTAGTGTTTTAACTCAGGGGTAATGTAGCGTTCTGCATTGGTGAGCGTTTGCTTGCGTATCCAGTTTTCAGGCACTTTGCTTTTATGGGCATTCGTTACTTCAAGATAGTAGCCGAATACGTTATTGAAGCCTACTTTGAGGGTGGAGATTCCGGTAGCACCGGTTTCTTTTTGCTGTAATTCCAGCAGGTATTCTTTTCCGCCAGCAGCGATAGCGCGCAGTTCATCCAGTTCTGCGTGCACCCCCTTGTTGATGATATTTCCCTTATTGACCTGAACGGGGGGATTATCAATGACCTCACTGTTGATTTTACCGGCAATGTAATGACAGGGGTTGAGCGCATCGGCCAACCGTTTCAGGTAATCGTTGCTGCTGTTGCTGCATGTTTTTTTTATTTCCTCAATATGCTGCAGTCCGCGGGCTATTTGTTTGACTTCCCTGGGATTTACCTTCTTCAAAGGGATCTTGCTCACCAGCCTTTCCACGTCGCCGCATTGCTTAATATGCTGGGTAACGCTGTTCCTGCAGTCTGTTTCTTTGATCAGATATGCTACAAGGTTCAGCCGTTCATTGATGCGGCTTATATCCTTCAGGGGCAGCACGATCCATCGCTTCATTAAGCGGGCACCCATTGGTGACACCGTGTTATCCATTACTTTCTGCAAGGTATGGCTGCCGTCGGCATTACTGCCCAACAGTTCGAGATTACGGATGGTAAAGCGGTCCATCCACAAATGGTCGTCCTTATCAATGCGCTGCACGGCAGTGATATGCTGCAGGTTGGGGTGTTCGGTATCTTTAAGGTAGTGCAATACCGCGCCTGCCGCTACTATGCCCGCATGCATATCCTCAATGCCAAAACCTTTCAGGGAATGCGTTCCGAAATGTTTCAGCAGGTTTTCGGCAGCATAGGCTTCATCAAACAGCCAGCTTTCAAGGGTATAGGTATAGAATTTTGATCCGAAGGTTTCTTTGAACTGTTTCTGGAAGCTGCGCTGAAAAACAACTTCTGCCGGTTTGAGGCTTTGCAGGAGCTTGTCGGCATATTCTGCATTGCCTTCCGCTACAAAAAATTCTCCGGTGGAGATATCAAGGAAAGCAGTGCCGATAATATCCCCGCCGAAGTGAATACCGGCCAAAAAATTGTTGCTGTTATGCTCCAGCAGCTTATCGTTGGTGGCCACTCCCGGTGTAACCATTTCCGTTACTCCCCGTTTTACGATGCCCTTGGCCTGTTTGGGGTCTTCGAGCTGGTCGCAGATGGCAACCCGGTATCCGGCTTTTACCAGCTTGTGGAGGTAGGTATCTAAAGCGTGATGCGGGAATCCTGCCAGCTCGGAAGAGGCGGCGCTGCCATTATTCCTCTTGGTGAGGGTAATGCCGAGCACACGGGATGCAATGATGGCGTCTTCCCCAAAAGTTTCATAAAAATCACCTACACGGAATAATAATATGGCGTCGGGGTATTTTTGTTTGATAGCCCGGTGCTGCTGCATTAAAGGTGTATCTGAGCTTGCTTTTGCCATACAGGTGAGCAAAAATAAGGAACTGGCTGGCAAATAAAGCCTGAATGTTGAAATTCGGAGAGAGGTGTGAGGTTGCAGAGGAGGAGAAAGGTGGAAGGTGGAAGGTGGAGGGTGGAAGGTAGAGGTACAAGTTACAGGTTGCAAGGCTGAACTCATACCTGATACCTTGCTGACAGCTCTAAAGCACTAAATCACAAGAACCAAACCTGTCCACCGTGGCGGATAAAATTTAAATCAGAAATCAACATCCCGCACGTGCGGGAAGAAATCCGAAGAGTGTGCCGGCTATGAGATGTGAGCTTTGGGTTATGATATAACAACCTTACACCCTATGCCTTATACCCTATACCTCCAATTTCAAATCCCTCCTATCTTTGCGTTATGCGAAAATTAAGCATGGATGAGCTGAACCGTAAAACCGTAGATGAGTTCAGGCGATCCGATAAGAATCCTGTTACCGTTGTGCTCGATAATATACGCAGCATGCATAACGTGGGCAGTGTATTCCGTACGGCGGATGCATTTTTGATCGAATCGGTTTGTCTTTGTGGCTACACACCCCGTCCTCCCCACCGGGATATTCATAAAACGGCTTTGGGCGCCACGGAAACCGTTCATTGGGTGTATCATGCTTCTACAGTAGAAGCGGTACATGTACTAAAGAAAAAGGGATATGCTATTTGGGCGGTAGAGCAGGCGGAGAGCAGTGTGGCATTGGATAAGCTCAGCCCGGCAACACTTGCAGGGAATAGTGAGATGCAGAAAATTGCTGTAATATTTGGTAATGAAGTGAACGGAGTAGATGAGGAAGTATTGAAGCTTTGTGATGGCTGCATTGAGATCCCGCAGTCAGGCATGAAGCATTCTTTAAATATTTCGGTAGCTGCGGGGATTGTATTGTGGGAGCTGGTTAAACTGTTGAAAAGTTATGACAGCACTGTAAAATAGCAGGGTATTAAATTAACATATTACGGGTTTCATAACTTTGCAGCATGACGCAGGTTAAAAATTATCTTTCCCTTATTAAATTCTCACATACCATTTTCGCGATGCCTTTTGCAATGATCGGCTTTTTTCTTGCTGTAAGAACGATGAATTATTCATTTTCTGTAGTTCCGGGTTGGCATACTGTTATTGTTCCTGCCGTGTTGCAAGAAAAGATCATCCCGCTGTCGACCAGTGAAATGATTATAAAATTCTGCCTGGTCGTTGGCTGTATGGTCTTTGCACGGAGCGCAGCCATGGCCTTTAACCGTTACCTCGACAGGAGCTTTGATGCCCGTAACCCGCGCACGGCTATCCGGGAGATCCCTGCCGGTATCATTAAAGCCAATCACGCATTATGGTTTACCATATTGTCGTGCGTTTTGTTTATGATCACCTGTTTTTTTATCAATACCCTCTGTTTCTTTCTGGCCCCGGTGGCTTTACTGGTGGTTTTAGGCTATAGCTATACCAAACGTTTTACCTCCTTATGCCACCTCGTGCTGGGGCTGGGGTTAAGCCTTGCGCCCATCGGTGCTTACCTTGCGGTTACCGGGCGATTCGACGTATTGCCTGTTTTATTTTCTTTTACCGTTCTTTTCTGGGTAAGCGGCTTCGATATCATTTATTCGCTGCAGGATGAGGAGTTCGATAAGTCGCAGCAGCTTTATTCCATTCCTGCAGCATTGGGTAAAAAAAATGCGTTGCGTGTATCCGAGATATTACACCTGCTTTCCGCATTGCTTGTCATAGCTGCAGGCGTCTATGGCCGGTTTGGCATGTGGTACTGGATGGGCGTAGCCGTATTTATTGGTATGCTTATTTACCAGCATTCCATTGTAAATCCCGATGATCTGAGAAGGGTGAACATTGCTTTTATGACCGCCAACGGTATAGCCAGCGTGGTATTTGCCTTATTTGTTATAGGGGATATTTTTTTGAGATGAGCTGCAGCTAAATATCATTTTAGCAAATAGGTTTAAAATTTTTGGGTGGTATCTGAAATATCCGATATTTACAGATCGGCTACGATCCGGCTGATATCCCTAAATCCCTTTTCATGATAATGCAGGCATCTTTCAGAAAATCGCTGATCGACTCCGGTATTTATACCGCTTTACTATCGGTGGTATTTATATTGTTTTCCCGGGTATACCATCCGGCCGCCGATATCTTTATTGCATTACCTTATTTTATAGTATTGTATTTTATGCTCTTTTCAGTGGGTAAGCCGGCGGTATCGGACATGATGAGAAAAACTATGAATGCAGATATCCGCTTTATATTTCTTTTTCCATTGTTGCTGGTGATCATGTATTTCAGCTATGTAGGATTGAATGGGCAAAACCCTCTTCGTGGTACCCTTTTTCTGGTGCCCTATCTTCTTTTTTTTCCTGTGATGGCACTTGCGGCAAGAAAAAGTACAGACAGCAGGATAGACTGGCTTGATTTTTCGGTTTTCCTGCTCTTCTTTTTTCCCGTAACGCTTATAGATGCAAAACCTTCGGGCAACCTGCCTTTTAACGGTGGGGGCTTCGATTCCGTTTATCGCATAGCGGTTATGCTGGCAGCTGTTTTTGCTTTTGTAACGGTAAGAAATATACGTGATGTGGGTTTTTACCCTGTGTTGAAATGGAAATCTCTTTTTACCGTGGTATGGGTATGGCTGGCTTTTTATTTTTTTGTGTTTATTATCGGGTGGGCAGTTGATTTTATTAAGTTCAAAGAGGAAGATACAATTCATATATCTATTACGTCAAAGGTTGCCCGGTCGCTGCTCTCTGTGTTTTTACACACCGCTCTTTTTGAAGAGCTGGTTTTTCGCGGATTGCTGCAAAATATGCTGGCCAAACGCATCGGGCAATCGGGCAACTGGAAAATATTCCTCGCCTGGGGAACGGCCTTGCTGGTAGTGCTTTCACTGCTTACCGGCTATTCGTTAAATGGCAATATGCAATGGTTCCCTGCGCTGGTGGCGGTATCGTTATGTGCTGCTGCTTATGGCATGGAAAGAGCAGGAAAAGCTAAAATGGGGGTTTATACAGCGCTCGCTATCACCAGTGTTGTTTTTGGATTGGTGCATGCGCACGCCGGCTCTGTTATTTTTGTTGGACTGGCAGGCATTGGCGGCTGGGCTTACGGGTATGTATACCTTAAAACGGGAAATGTTTTTTATGCGGCATTGCTTCATGCCCTGGTAAATACCACGCCGTTGATATTCGGACTGGAGCTTGCCAAATAAAACAGGATATACCGCCTATCTTTGTGCTATGCCACGCATACTCGCTATTGATTATGGATTAAAGCGGACCGGAATTGCGGTTACCGATCCTTTGCAGATCATTGCCACAGGCTTAACTACTATAGCATCTCATAAGCTCATTGATTTCCTGAAAAAATATTGTGCGCAGGAACAGGTGGAAAAGATCATTATAGGAGATCCCAAAAACCTGGACGGATCGGATACGCATGCCACCGCGCCGGTACAAAAGGTAATGGAAAGTATAAAGAAGACCTTTCCCGGAATGGCCGTTGAAAAAGCAGATGAGCGGTATACTTCCAAAATGGCAGTACAGGCTATGATAGATATGGGAATGAAAAAGAAGCAGCGTCGTAATAAGGCTGTCATTGATGAAATTGCGGCTACGATCATCCTGCAGGAATATTTGCAGCATGACCGGGGTTGACATCATTTTAAACGCTTTTCCTGCCTATCCGTGCGTTCCGCAACGTGGATGTCATTCCGCTTCTTCGCTGATCGATCCCCTGTAAAATTCTGCAGGCACACCTTTTGCTCCCGGCTTTATCGAAAACAGTCCGCCGCTTAAAGGGTAAGCTGCCAGTTGTGCTTCCGTTAGCTCCCCCCGGGCAGTAGTAATATACAGGGTGTCGAGGTCTTTTCCTCCAAAAGCGCAGGAAGACACATTGGGCGCCGGCACTTCAATTTTCTCCAGCAGCCTGCCTGTTTCAGGATCAAATCTGCCCACCGTGTTAGCACCCCAGAGTGCGGCCCATATTTTGCCTTCTGTATCTAGCGCAATGCCATCGGGAGTGCCGCCTCCTGCCGGTATGGTTACTACGGTTCTCCTGTTCGTAACGGATCCGTCTGCATCGTTATAATCAAAAGCATCTATCCTGCCCAGGTGACTGTCTACATAATACATCGTTTTCCTATCCTTCGTCCAGGCAATCCCGTTAGAAACGGTAACGCCTTCCAGCATTTTATGCACTGTTTGATCCGTATCCATACGGTATAGCGAGGCCACCCCTTCTGTAAACGCAAGATGCATGCTGCCTACCCAAAACCTTCCCGAAGGGTCGCATTTGCCATCATTGAAACGGATATTGGTGTCGGTAATCGGATTGGTAATAAAACGCAACGCACCTGTTTGTGTATTCATAAAATGAATACCGCTTTGGAGGGCAACCAAAACACCTCCTTTTTCAACTGGCACCACAGTGCCTATTCTTTCTCCTACTCCGAAAGATTTGTTTTCTCCCCTAGCGGGATCGTATATGTTAAGGGTTCTGCCTTCAATATTTACCCAATACAATTTATTTTCTGCAGGGTGCCATAAAGCGCCTTCACCCAGTTGTGCTTTGGCGTCTATTTCAAGTGTTGCTTTTGGGGGATGGAGATAATGCATATGCAAAAGGGATAAATGACATACAGAGGAGTGTAAAGCCCGGAGATACTGCTTTGCGATAAAAATTATCAGATAAAAATACTGGCGGAGACACAGCATATGCAATTTCATCAGATTAACTGCCATTGGTTAATTCCGGTTTAGGGTTAATTGTTTATTTTCGCAAGGCCTTAAAGCGTAAAAATAAAAATATACGGATGAAACCTACATTAGTGATTATGGCGGCAGGAATGGCCTCACGGTATGGCAGCCTAAAGCAGATACAACGTTTTGGACCTTCGGGCGAAACGATTATGGATTATTCTATTTATGACGCCTGCCGTGCAGGATTTGGCAGAGTGGTATTTATTATCAGGAAAGAATTTGCAGAAGATTTCAAAGCCATTTTTGAGCCTAAGCTCAAAGGAAAAATTGCTATTGATTATGTATTTCAGGATATGCAATCATTTGTTGAAGGATTTGATATTCCGGTAGACCGCACCAAGCCCTGGGGAACGGCGCATGCGGTTCTGTGTGCCTCTACTGCGGTGCATGAGCCTTTTATTGTGATCAATGCCGATGACTTTTACGGGCGGGATGCCTTCGAAAAAGCATATCAGTTCTTAACAACACGGGCAAATGATCATACGTTTGGATTAATAGGGTATGAGTTGATCAAAACACTTTCAGATAACGGTTCGGTAAGTCGTGGGGTATGCAAAGCGGACGCTTCGGGTAACCTGATAGAAATTGCAGAGCGCACAAAAATATACCGCGACGGCAGCAAAATCGTGTATGAAGAGGACGGCAATAAAACGGAAGTTCCCTCAGATTCCAAGGTATCCATGAACTTTTGGTGTTTCACACCTTATGTTTTCAGCATCTGCAAAGAAATGTTTAACACATTTTTACAAAAGCATATCAACCAGCCAAAGGCGGAGATCTATGTAGTGGATGTGGCAGCCGCATTCATTAAAATGCCGGATAATGTACTGAAAGTCATTCCTACCAATTCCGAATGGTTTGGCGTAACGTACAAGGAAGACGCGCCGGGCGTTGAAAAGAATATTAAAGCATTAGTTTCCCGGGGAGAATATCCCAGTAGCCTGTGGGGTGAGTAGCTACACCTCCCTGAGGGAGACCATACGGATTCAGAGTATTAAAAAATGCATTAAATGGCATTATTTTAGGGTTACCTGTATTTTAATTTTCATGACGCCTAATTTTTGCCCAACTTATACGTTATTATATCGTACCTAATAAAAGAAAAAATACCGGTGAAAAGTACAATTATTTCAGCATTATTGCTTTGGGCAGCTACTTCCTATTCCCAGGGGATATTAAAGAATGTAAGCCTGGAGGTTTTCGGGGGTTTTGCCAACTACCAGGGTGAGTTACAGGAGAGCACTTACACCTTTTCCCAGGCAAAGCCTGCAGGGGCTTTGGGAATAGCCTACGCCATAACAGATAAGCTTTCTCTGAGGGGGCTTATTACCTATGGAAACGTGCAGGGAGCAGACAGCTATAGCACTAATCTGATGCGGCGGCAGCGCAACCTCAGCTTTTATTCAAAAATATACGATGTCAGTCTTACCGGCGTATACGAAGTGTTCGATATTATGGAGAAGAGATATACGCCTTACGTGTTTGCCGGGGTTTCCGTGTTTAATATGGGGCCCTATGCCTATGATTCCACAGGTCAAAAGATCGGGTTGCGTAACCTGGGTACCGAGGGTCAGGGGCTACCTGGGTATCCCGACAGAAAAAACTACAACTATAAGAATATTTCCATACCCTTTGGTGCAGGCATTCGGTTTGCTGTTACCCGCAATATTGCGTTGGGCTGGGAATTTCGGTTTAACAAAACCTTTACCGATTATTTAGATGATGTAAGCAGCAAATATGTTGATCGTAATGTATTGCTGGCCGCCAGGGGACCTAAAGCTGTAGAAATGGCCTATCGTGGCGGTGAGCTGAAAAACGGCAATCCTGTTTATCCCGCGGCCGGAACTGTAAGAGGGAATCCTAAAACTAAAGACTGGTATTATTTTTCAGGGATTACGGTCAGCTACCGGCTGTTCAATGATCGCGACTTTAGCCGGGGTAATACCGGAAAGGGAATACCCTGCCCCAGGAATGTGTATTAATTAATTCATTTGAGATTTGAAATTTGAGATTTCTGCTGATTTGAGGTAGCAGGCATGAGTAAGGAGGTATAGGGTGTAAGGCATAGGGTATCAGGTGCTCATAGCTGATTGCTGAAAGCAGGTAACCTTTTCGAATTTCGGATTTGATATTTCGAATTTGGAACTTCCCTGGATCTTGTGATTTGTTTTTTGGTGCTTCCCCTCGGATTTAATACTTCAGGCGTTGACGCCTTATTCCTACATTTTCATATTAGCAGGCAGTATCAGGATGCATAGAACTGCTCTTACAATAGCTGAAGCAGTGGAAGTTGCTATGCGATAAGTATAGCCGCAAGTGAGCCCGGAATAATAAACCTGTTTGTTTTTTACCTGAACCTGAATGAGTATACCCTTGCAATCCAACCGGCTTATTTCGCTCGATGCCCTGCGTGGCTTTACCATTGCCGCAATGATCATGGTAAATTTTCCCGGCAATGAACAGTATGTGTATTTTACCCTCCGTCACAGCAAATGGAACGGCTTGTCCTTTACCGATACTATTGCTCCTGTGTTTCTTTTTGTGATCGGCGTTTCCATTGTGTACGCTTATACAAAAAGACTAAGCCAGGGCGTACCTAAAAGCAGCCTGTATAAAAAGATCATCTTCCGGGCGGTTAAAATATTTGCTGTAGGTATGTTCCTGAACCTTATGCCTGATTTTGATTTGAGTAATGTACGCTGGACGGGAACCCTGCACCGCATTGCCCTGGTATTTATGCTCTGTGCCCTGCTGTTCCTGCATACCAACTGGAAGCAGCAGGCGTGGATAGCAGCGGTTTTGCTTGTGGCATACTGGCTGGCGCTAACGCTTATTCCCACACCGGGCGTGGGAATGGTAATGCTGGAGCCCGGGGTGAATATTGTGGCCTGGGTAGACAGTAAATATCTGCCGGGCAAAATGTGGCAGGGAACCTGGGACCCTGAAAGTATCCTGAGTACTATACCGTCTGTTGTGAGCGGAATTACCGGAATGCTTGCGGGGCGGCTGATGATCAGCAAGTTCACACCCAATGAAAAGGTGAATTATCTTATGACGGCAGGGCTTTTTTCGGCTGTTGCCGGCTACTTCTGGGGGCTGACGTTCCCGGTCAATGAAAACCTGTGGACCAGCTCTTTTGTGCTCGTAACTTCCGGGCTAGGCGCATTATTGTTAGGTGCCTTGTATTTTATCATTGACATTCTCGGTCATGAGAAAGGAGCCCGATCGGGTATTATATTTGGCGCCAATGCAATAGCGGTATATGTACTGGCAGATGTACTGGCCCTGTTTTTTTATCGCGCCGAGTTTGGCGGACTGCCGCTCAATGAGCTGGCAGTTAATCAAATGGTGCAGTGGGGCACAAAGCCCGAGCTGGCAAGCTGGCTGTACGCCCTGTTCTTTGTTGCCGTTAATTTTATTCCCGCTTATATACTTTACCGAAAAAAAATATTCATCAGGCTATAATATAGCGTTTGAAAGTCTTTTACGATCGATTGCCCACAGATGATCACCGAAATCTGTTTTACGAAAGCCCGAATTGTTTGGTGGCCATTTCCTGCACCGCATTCCCGATAGAAAGTGCGGCGGTGGCCGCAGGCGAGGGTGCATTCAGTACATGGATTGCATTATGACGGGCTTCGATCTTAAAATCGTCTATCATGCTGCCTTCTTGTGAAAGCGCCATGGCACGCACGCCTGCTCTGCCGGGTACAATATCCTCCGGAGTTAATGAAGGGATCAGCTTCTGTAATCGCTTTAGGAAATAGGATTTGGAAAACGCGCCCCTGTATTCATCCAGGCCAAAGCGCCAGTGTTTAGTGAAAAATTTCCATGTGCCTCCATACGAGAATGCTGCAGCAGTATCCTGTAAGCTGAAGGCTGTTTTACTATAGCCTTCCCGCTTAAATACGAACACGGCGTTCGGTCCGCATTCCACTCCGCCTTTTATCATTCTTGTGAAATGCACACCCAGGAAAGGGAACTGGGGGTTAGGCACGGGGTAAATGAGGTTCCTTACTTTACTCCTCCCTGTTTCGCTCAGGTCGTAATAATCACCCCGGAAACCCACAATGGCCGTGTTGGTGCCGGTGCCTTCTTTCCGGGCAACCCGGTCGCTCTGTAAACCCGCGCAGGCCACTATATATTTGGCTTCAAAATATTGCCGGTTGGTTTTAATAATGGTTTTGCTATCCTGCCTGATAAAATCCCTCGCTTCGGTATTCAGGAATATTTTACTGCCCTCAAATTGTTGTTCTAAGAGCTCTGCCAGCTTTTCTGTAAATCCCACGTAGTCTATAATGCCGGTGCACCCTACCCAAATGCCTGCAATACCCTGGCAGTAGGGTTCAATATCTTTTATTTCCTGAGCTGTGATCAGCCGGATATCCTCTACGCCGTTGGCTATACCGTTATGGTACACTTTATTCATGTGGGCCAGTTCATCTTCCTGTGTGGCCACAATTACTTTGCCGCATATATCATGCTGTATACGATGTGCTTTTGCAAAAGCTACCAGTTCCTTTCGCCCGTCTACGCAGTTTTGAGCTTTATAAGAGCCGGGCTTGTAATAAATGCCGGAGTGTATTACGCCGGAGTTCCTGCCGGTTTGGTGTGCCGATACCCGGTCCTCTTTTTCCAGCACTGCTATTTTCAGGTGCGGATACCGCGTATTGATCTTATAGGCCGTTGCCAGTCCTACACACCCGCCCCCGATAACAATAATGTCGAATGATAATGTATCCATTTGAGAGTTTATGGTTTTTAGTTTACCGTTGATGATGAATTTGAGATTTTTAATTTGAAATTTGAGATTGTATCCCTTTCGGATTTAGTCCCGAACACTCGGGATGGGGCTTCGGACTTTATCCGCCCCGGCGGACAGGTTTGTTTCTTGTGATTTGTTCTTTGGTGCTTATAGCCTGGTTTCTTAAAATAACAGTTCCTCCGGCTTTGCAGCTTAATTCGATAAAGCCATTGATTGCTTTGCCTGCGGTTATGCCTTCGGCAGACACGATCTTCCATTGCTCGAAAGGAAGCTTAAGCCTTACCCTGCCTCCTTTTTCCGAAACGATCTTTATTTCGGTAATCTCACTGTTTTTCTTTTCGGTATCTACTAAAAAGGCGCCTTCGGCCCGCAACTGTTTAAAGGAAACGTTTTGCCATGCGTGAGGAACGGCAGGCATGATCTCTATAAATCCTGCATGGCTTTGTAGCAGCATTTCCTGCAGTCCGGCAGCAAAAGCAAAATTTCCCTCGAGTGTGAACGGGCGATAAGTGAACCTGGAATAGCCCGATTGGGTCTGGTCGCCGTTAACATGAAAGCTGTTGGGCAGGCAGAAGGCTCTGGCAAAGATCTGCAGCGCTTTAGCTGCTCCGTCGCCATCTTTGGCCCGCGCCTTAATATTGCCCAGCCATGCATAAGAATACCCGCACCAGTAATCGGGCCCCACCTTGTCGAGCAGTGCTATGGTATTTCTGATAATGGACTTTGATTTTTCGCCGTCTTCCCATTTGATAAGGCCCAGGGGATGGATGGCCATGAGGTGTGAGAAGTGACGGTGCGACTGGTTATAGGGTAATCCCGGAGCAAACATCAACTCATCATTGGCGGTAATGGAGAAATCTCCAAATCCGGAAAGTGTTTTTTCCCAGCGAGCTGCTTCTTTCCTTAGTCCTAAAGCATGCGCCATTTCTGCCGCCACGGCAAAGCTGAACTTCATGAGCGCCAGGTCGTAATTGGTGTTTTGATGAAACCAGGCATCTATACGGTTGTCATTGATTTCAGGGCTGGAGCTTAGCGGCAGTTTCCGCAACCCCTTTTCATCTGTAACGGTTATGTTTTCGAGAAATATACAGGTTGCTTTCAGCCAGGGATAAGCGCGGTGCTTAAGGAATGATTTGTCCATACTGTACTTCCATTGCAGGTAGTAGTGGTGTGCCAGCCATGAAGATACGGTTGGCGAAAGCGAATACTGCGTCCAGCCTCCCATCTCAGTGCCGTCTAAAGTAGTTACACCAGGTACCGCTAATCCCTCCCTGTTGAAAAACAGTTTCGTGTACCGCCTGTAGTTCGTTTTGTTTTCATCTAAATGATCCAGGTATCCCAGGGCTTCATCGAGGTGGTTGGCGCTGTAAGCCGGCCAGTAGCTTAGCTGGGTATTCAGGTCGTGATGAAAATCGCCTTTCCATGGCGGTATCCTTCCGTTATCTGCCGTCCACACTGCCTGTAAAGAGATGGGAGGTGCGCCACGCCTCGCAGCGGAGCCGAATTTGTATTGTTCGAGATACCACTGCTTTTCCAGCAGGCTGTCAGGCACATGAATGGCTGATTTGCCCCAGAAATTTTTCCACCAGGCAATATGGGTGGCATAATCCTGTGCCATTCCTCTTTGTAAGGCATTGCCCGCTGAGGCAGATGCAGCAGGGTTTGTTTTTTTGCCGGGATATTGCGATGAGATGCTCCATACTCCTTCAATAACCGAAGCGTTTATCTTTTTCCATTGTACGTTGATCTCATAAAAGAACCCGCCCCATCCTTCCTGGTAGTACGTGATGCTGTTGTTGTGCTGTTGTATTTTTCCCTGTTGATATCCCAGCCGGGCGAGATCGTCGCCCACCAGTGAATTAACCTCTCCGCCTTCTTTTATATCTGCCTCGTAAGGAGGGGCAACAAGCTGGGGCAGTAGGCTGTCGGGGGCATTTTCAAAGCGGAACCACCCCACGGGTTTGGTGGCATGAACAAAGGTTTGCAGCGCCATGTTATTTTCCCATTGTATTTCGCATACCGCGTTTGCCAGCATCAGCCGCACGGATCTTACCTTTATACCTGCCGGTATGTTGAATTCAAGCGCACCGGCCGGGATCTTTGATGGGGCGGGTTCCCGCTCGTATGGTGCGTCAAAATAATCCTGCACGGGTTTGTAATCTTTTTTATTGACCTGCTCGGCTATCCATGCATAGCTGAATTCCTTCCGTTGCAAGCCTTTTAGCGGCCGCATATCCCAGATATCCGACCGGTCTAATGAAAAGCGGAGGCGATTGCCTTTCTGCCATACCAGCGCACCAATAGTGGCATTGCCTAAGGGAATGGCTTCGTCCCAAACAACAGCAGGCTGTTTAAAATGAAGATCATGCCAGGGTTCGGGTTGTGCCGAGAGAAAGGAAGGGAACAGGAAGAGGCATGTAAAACAAAATATTTTGCTCATGCGGGAAATTAATGATTTTATACCACTGTTGTGCGGTTGAATGTCAGCTAAATTTGAGTTGTCCGATCCGTCAACTTCAAAGGCTTGAGGACTTCATTCTTTTACTAACCCGCTATTTTCTTCTTTGTTACTTTTTTGCGGAAAAAAGTAACACCCGCCTGAATGCCAGCCCGAAAGAATCGTTCTGGCGGGACTTCAGTCGGGCAGG